>DRJC01000202.1 GCA_011052365.1 Ignavibacteria bacterium | reverse complement strand
TTAGCCGTATAAATGCTTTTTGCAATAATTGCAATTAATTCTTCCGTTTCTCTAAAAATATCTGTAATCTTATTTATCGGTTTGATCATCTCTTTTTTGTTAATAATTTTTAAAGCAGTTCTACATTCTTTTAATTCTTTGAGAACAATACTCATTTTATGAATAAAATCATTTTTTGATTCGGCTGCTTGTACTTCACCATAATTGAAAGTTGGCGAATGGCACGACTTGATTAATTGTCCTGCAATATAATTTCCTGCTCTTGTATTGGGTAGTGCCTCAACAACGTCAATCATTCTGCATGTATAATCGACGAAACGATCTTCTAAATCAAATTTTCTATTATCCATATAAAATGATGATTTATATCAATTTGCTTTCATTGAGCCGTGAACATTTGCAACTGTCTACTTATTTCTATTTTAATATTCACAGACAGTTATTTACTTTTTAATAATTACTCTTTCTATTTCAGCTTATAAATATTATAGCCAATCCCTTTAATTTTTAACTGTGTTTCATTATTATTTAGGCTTACTGTTTCACCGGAAACTAACGATTCCAATTTTTTAGTATTATAAAATGAAGGTAAGAATAATTTAACAGTTTGTTCGTCTGTGCTTTTATTTAAAACAACAAGTATCCTTTCATTAAGATCCGAACGTATATAAGCGAAGATATTTTTATCGGCTATAATAGAATAATAGTCACCGTATCTAAGAGCAGGGTGATCTTTCCTTAATTTAATAAGAGCAGTTACTTTATTAAAATTTTCTTTTTCATATTTATTTAATTGGTCATCAAATCGCATCATTCTCCTGTTGTCTGGATCAGCTGCACCGGTCATTCCTATTTCGTCTCCGTAAAAAATTGTTGGAATCCCGGGAATTGTGAGTAGATAGCTGAGATATAATCTTAATTTTTTATAACTGCTGGGGTAATTAACTTCAGGCGGATTATTCCAACCGATTTCTATTGAATTACTTGAACTTGTCAGGTCACTATCGGCGTAAGCCATGTAGCGGTCTTTATCCTGGCTGTCCATAATATTCCCCATTAAATTATTCTCGCCGAAAATAAAGAGACCCTTTTTAAGTTCTTTGTCCAATTGTGAAAAAGAAGCATCCTTGTTTAAGAAAGTTGGAATAGCTACGTCATATAAATTAAAATTAAACTGGGCGGGAAGCTGTCCGTTGTTTACATACGACTTAACAAGTGAGTAGCTGCCGAACGTTTCACCCATTTGGAACACTGTCCTGTTTTCAGGTATTCCAACTTCTTTTTTTAATCTCCTGTTAAAACTTCGCCAAAATTTATTAGGGATATGCTTGACTGCATCCTGTCTAAATCCATCAGCCCCGGTATTTTTGAGCCACCAAATTGCATCTTCACTTACTACGTCAATTGCTTTTTGAGAGTTAAGAAAATCGAATGATGGTAAAAACGGTTCGAACCATGTTGTAAGTCTTTGCTCATCCCAAATTCGTATATTTAATTTTCCGTTAGGCAGTCTAAGTTTGCCAAACCATTCTCTGTGTTCTTTAAAATACGGGTGATCTATATGGACGTGGTGTGCAACAATATCAAGAAGAACTTTTACGTTATGTTTATGAGCTGTTTTTACAAGTTCTTTTAATTTCTCCATTGTTCCAAATTCTTCTTCAACGGAGCGAGGTTTTATGGGCCAATAGCCATGATAACCTGAAAACCATCTGTAAGGCTTTGGATATTCTCTGAATGCCTTATTTGGATTATCATAAACCGGGGAAATCCATAAAGTTGTAATCCCTAATTTGTCAAAATAACCATCGTTAAATTTGTCGATTATACCCTGGAAATCTCCACCCATATAATTAGCTTTTGCAAAGAGAGAGTCTTGTTTTATTGGTTTGTTTATGGTTTTGTCACCGTCTTTAAATCTATCGATGAGAGTAGAATAAATAATTGCATCGTGCCAGGTGAAGTGTTTATTATCTGAGCCTGCAGGTTTACCGTCAAATAAAATAATATTTTGAATGTTAGAGGTCTGCCCGTTTTGTGTGACAGCTAACCTTAAAACTTTTTTACCGATTAGTTCATTCTTTTTTAAAGTTACGGTAATTGTGTTCTTGTTTAACTCAAGAGAACTTGGATTTATTTTAATATCATTTAAAAGAGCGAATACATTTTTCGGCTTAATATTTTCATTGTTTTCTTTGTTAGTGTAAACAAAAGAAAATTTGTAATTATTGTCTGATATTTTAGAATTTAATATATGTAAAAAGGGTTGTGTTTTGTGTTTCGACTCCACGTTTAAAACTGAATTAAAACTTCCCATTCCGTTTGAAATTTTTACAGGATTATTTGGGTCAAGCAGTTCTTCACCGTCTGCAAAAAATTTATACTGATAACGTCCGGGTTCAAGCGATATTCTTGTAGCGAAAACCCCGTTATTGTTATTCATTTTTAGATTAGCACGATCCCAACCGTTAAAACTACCGAAAAGATAAACGCTTTTGTATTTCTTTTTAGGCTTAAATGTAAATGTGAAAAACTGCCGTTTATTTACTCTCACAGGAATCTGATAAATAGTATTCTCAAATTTGAAAGGGATAAAGGTCATTCCTTCAAAATCTTCATTAGGTGTTAATATTAATTTCGTTTTATTATAATTAAATTTTACATTTATGTTGTTTTGTTTTATCAGCGAAAGATTGTTATAATTTTCGGCGTAGAAAATATCAGATATTGTAAGTGAATCGGTCATTCCCGAATTTAAATTTACAGTTTCTATTATATCGTTTATTTCAGGAGATTTTTGGCAAGCAAACGATATTAAGCTGAAAATTATAAGGGGAAAGATTAATTTTTTATAGAAATAAGTTTTCATAGATATCACCCTAAATGCATTATATAATAAGTAGTTATACAAAATAAATAATTATTATATTTAAGGATACAGCCCAAATGGAGTGTTTTTTATAGGAATAGAATTCTAACGTAAAAGTGTTAAATCATCGATCCTTAAAAGTTGAAGAGAAAAACAAAAGAAAGCAATGTAAATGATTTTTACATTAAACTAAGAAAAATTAACCGCAGAGGGAACGGAGAATACGCAGAGAAAATTAAATCTAATAATCTCCTCTGTTTACTGCGTATAAAATTCTCTAATAATACTTGAAACTCAAATAAATTTAATATGTATTTTTAGTGTTTTGTACTCTACTATTTCAATTTATCTTTAAGTTTATTTCTTTGTAGCAGGTACTCCGTTTTATTCAACTTACCTGTCTCATACTTTTCGTCAAGTTGAATAATCCTTTGAAGGATTACATCTCTGTCATCAGTGTCTAAAGTTTCTTTTACAGCATATTCTTTATTAGTTACTTTCCCTTTTTTCTGTTTTAGAAACACGAATATACCAACCAACAATAAAACACCGGCAACACCGGCTAATGTAATAGCCGACCAGTTGGTAGGTTCGCCGGTAAGTCCTGCAATATTCATTATCACCTTATCGCCGGCTTTCAAATTAACGGCTTGAAATGTTTTAACAACTTTATTTTCTACAATTTGGTCGGGCAATTCCTTAAGTTTGTCCCCTGATAATTTTGCGTTTTTACCGTAGAAGAAAACATCAAATTCGCCTGTTGGTAAAGAAAATTCTCTTGAAAATTTTATTGTTTTGTTTGGTGCTTTAATTTTATAAGTAAAAGAGATTTGTTTTTCTCCTGGTAAAATTTCCATCGTGTCATAAAATCCTCCATCGGCAGGTTCAACACAACATGACATTAAACCGTAACCTATACTAATATTACCTGCAGCCTTTGGGAGTTTATAATTAACCGTAATAAATTTTCCGCTTTCGGTTGGTATGGTACCTCTATAGGTCCTATCACCTTTGTTTTCCAGTAAAAGAATTTCCTGTATTTCTAAAAAGCCGGTGGTTGGAATTATGAGATAATGTTGAATGGCTGTAGAAATAAGACTGTCGGAATTAGTTGGCTCGTAAATTATTATATCACTAACAGCCGAGGGATTTTCAGCAGATAATGTAGCCTTTTTGCCTGTGTAACCAACTGCTTTATACAATATGGAGGGTTGATAAAATGATCCGCTGTCTACGTTTACTGCTAAATCTTTAAAAGTAAAGAAACCGTTTTTGTCGACGGTTGTTTTCAATTTAAAATCTTCATCCTGTTTTTGATCCACGAAACGAGATAGTTCTACTTCGATATTTTTTGGAATTTTAAATCCCGCTGTTCCATTAGTAACTTTTCCTTTTATGGTTCCGGCAAAGGTAATTCCGCTTAAAAACAATACTGTAGCAATTAAATAATAGTAAATTTTCTTCATTTTAAGTTTACCTAATTTTCTTTAACAAATGAATTTCCGCAATTGGTGCAGAATTTAGAATTAATTTTAACCTGTGCTTCGCATTGAGGACATTTCTTAAATTTCTCTTCTGATTTATCGCCGATATTATTTTTCTGAAAGCGGAAGGCTTTAATTTCTTCTTCAATCAAGTCATTTTTAGAATCGCCGTTATTTTGTGTATCTAATTCTTTTAAGATTCTTAAAGCGTTTATTTCATAATCTCTTTTTAGTTCATTGTAATCTTTTTTAGATAATTTCCCCATTTGGTATTCAAATTCAATTTCTTTTAATGCCCCAAGCATCTCATCTTTCTTTTCCAAAAGATCTCCTTTTTCATTTATCTTTATGAATGGGACATAAACAAGTTTATATTTCTTTTGTAAAAGGGGTTGAATTACATAAGCCAGTAAAATAATACTTATTATTAATATAAAGATGAAATTCATGTCTTATCTCCGTCTTCAAAATTATCAAGTTCATTTTTTAATTTGGTACCATATTCAAGCAGCAGGTCATCAGGTATTTTTTTGTTCTGTGTTCTTTGCCCGCTCCACTTATTTACTGCTTTATACAAAAGAAAACCTACGGCTCCGATTGCGATGAAAGGTGTAATCCATGCAGTTAGATTGAACCCTTCTTTTGTGGGTTCAGAAAGGACGGTTTCACCGAATAAGTTAACATAAGAGGCAAGTATCTGGTCTTTACTCTTACCTTGTGCAAGCATGGATTTTATTTTTGATCTCATTTTATCAGCTGTAGTACACTGGCAGCTTGTTAAAACCATGTTACATCCGCAAGTACACATTAAACTGCTTTCAACTTCGCTAAATAATATTGTTTGTGAATGAGTTAGTGAAGGCACTAAAAACAAACTCAAGACTATTACCAGGAATAATTTCATTTTCATATTCATATTAAACTCACACCTTAACTTTATTTTTACTTTCTAACTCTTTCGTGTTCACTTTTCCGTCTCCAGGCCTCTGAAGCGGTTTCTTTTTTTTCTTTTTCTTTGAAGGCCACATAGTAAATATAGTAGCTCCAAATAAAATATATCCGCCCCACCAAATCCAGCCGATTAATGGGTTTATCTTCGCTTTTATATTTACTGCGCCTGTATCATCACCGCCGGCTAAAATAAGGTAAAGGTCTTCTTTAAAACTAGATGTTATTGAAACTTCGGTAGATGTTTGTTTCTGTAGGTAGTAATATTCTTTTGAAGGAGTCGCAATTCCTATGTATTTTCCGTCTTTTTCAATTCTCAACGTAGCAATAAATTTTTCGGCGAGCGGAGTCTTGAAGTCGTCCGTTCCTAAAAAGGTTAATTTATAATTTTTAATTGTCAACGTATCGCCTTTTCTCAAGACCTTTTCTTTCTCAACCTTAAAAACGGTAGCTCCCGTTATTCCGATAAAAATCACCATCATTCCTATATGGATCAGATAACCGCCGTATCTTCTTCTGTATTTAAATATCAGATTTTTAAACCCGATAAATAAATTTTCATTATTGTATTTCATCCTTGCCGCTGTGCCTCTATAAAACTCAAGAATAATTGTTGATATAACAAAAATGCTTAAACTAATAGCCATTAAAGAATAGAAGCCTCTGATACCTGCTATAAAAAGTATTATGAACGAAGAAAAGAAAACAATTGCAGGTATTCGAAAGTTTTTAGCGAAATTACTTGCGCTGGTTTTTCTCCAAGAAATTAGCGGGCATATTCCTGTTAGAAGAATTAAAGCGATTCCTATTGGAACAGTAATGGTGTTAAAGAAAGGAGCACCGACCGTAATTTTTGTTCCTCTAACAGCTTCGGATATCATCGGGAATAAAGTTCCCCACAAAATTGCAAAGACAGCACCGATTAATATTAAATTATTAAATAAGAAAGACGCCTCCCTGGACAAAATAGAATCTAAATGGTAACGGCTCTTCAGATCTTTTCTTCGTGTATATACAAAATAGGTTGAAAAGATTATTATCAATCCTAAGAAGCCTAAAAATAAAATTCCTAATTGAGACTGACCAAAAGAATGCACGGAAGCAATGAGACCGCTTCTAGTTATAAACGTGCCGAATATGGTAAGAATAAAAGTAAAAACTATTAAAGATACGTTCCATATTTTTAGCATATCTCTTCTTTCTTGTATCATCACCGAGTGTAAAAAAGCTGTAGCAACCAGCCAGGGCATAAACGATGCATTTTCAACCGGATCCCATCCCCAAAAACCGCCCCAGCCTAATTCAACATAAGCCCATTTTGCTCCAATCAAGTTACCAACACCCAGAGCCAACCAGGCAAATAAAGCCCATCTTCTGGTTGAGATTATCCATTGGGTATCGAGCTTACGAGTAATTAATGCTGCAATGGCAAATGAAAAGGGAATTGCAAAGCCCACGTAACCTAAGTAAAGTGAAGGTGGATGAAATACCATCCCCGGATTTTGAAGAAGGGGATTGAGTCCGCTTCCCTGGGTTACAGTAAAGCCTAATGTTTCAAAGGGGTTTGTTACAAAAACTAATAGTGATACAAAAAAGATCAAAATTCCTGAAAGGGTTGCAACCACGTAGGGCATAAGTTCTAAATTCTTATTTTTATTCTGTATAATTACAATTGAAGCAAATAAAGTAAGAAGCCAAGACCACAAGAGCAGGGAACCAGCCTGTCCCGACCACAATGCTGAAAATGCATAAAAGGAAGGAAGACTGTTGCTAACGTGTTCGGCAACATATTTCAAACTGTAATCTTTTGTTATAAGCGCCAAACTTAGAAGCACCATGGCAATTGACAATGCCGTAAATGCACTGAACATTGAACGGCGTCCGCTTTCTAAAAATTGACCAAGCCTGTTTCTAATACCAATAACAGAAACAACACCTGAGTAAATTGCCATAGCCAAAGCTATAGCCAAGCTAATTTGTCCAACAATAATCATTTTCCATCTCCTTTATCCGGTACCGAAGCTTCATATTTAGAAGGACATTTTGCTTGTAGTTGGTTGGCAATGAAAACGTTATCGGCATTAAGTTCACCTCTTACTACAGCTATATTACCTGACCTAAAATTATCGGGGACTGTTCCGTTAAACACAACCGGGATTGAGATGTTAGCTGAATCGGAATCCTGTAAAATAAATTTAAGGGTACTATTTAAATTTGAGGATTTAATTGAACCGGGTTTAACGGTTCCTGTAACCTTTACTACTTTTGAAGATAGAATGTTCTTTTGGGGATTATTAAGATCGCGTACTTTAAGGTATGCAATCATTGAACTGCTTGCACCTAAATAGAAAAGAGTACCCAATGCAATTAAAATTATAGTGAACCCTATAATAAATTTTGGTTTTTTAAAATTCATAATTACTCTCCATGATATTTGAGATGTATTTTGTTTCTTTTTTGATTAAAAATTTGTTCAATTATTTTTTTTGTAGTTTGTTAGAATTTAGAATTATAACCATTCCATAGTCAACAATTATGCCAATAAAATTACTGTTTGTGGATGCTTAAAAAGTTTAATTTACACCATTAATATAAACTCTACTTTCAATAAATTCTTTGATTAAAAAGTTTAATTTTTTAATGATTCTTACCGAATTCTTTCAATCATTTTTTTTTACCGATTAAAAAAATCCATTTTTATTTTTTCAAAATATATTTTGTTATTTGGTAAATTTATGCAAAAAAAATAATCTTTTATCCTTTTTGCAATACTTAGATTAGCTTTAGTAAACTGTTATTCTCTAAATTGATATTTTTTTTTGAAATTTCATATTTGTAACAAGTTGGGCTAATTCATATTATTGTTTTAGAAACAGTTTATTTACGTTTCATTTAAATTTATTGACTGTTTTATATATACCATTTTTAATTAAGAATTCAAATCTTTATATATGTAGAAATTATTGATGTACAATTTAAGCAAATAGAATTTATCATGGTTTAATTAAAATATTTAAAATATTTTTAATTTATTTAAAAATCGTTTACTTGTATACTTCGTTAACTCTCATTTACCCGATTGTTATTGTGGCATACTTATTGGTTTTAATCTATGAAAATAAAGTAATAGAGTTGCAAAATGATTTTATATATAGTTATCGGTATCATGCTTAGCTTCGGGTTATATCTTATCTTTTCAAAAAGAGATCAAAGAGCAAATTTGCAAACTGTTTCTAATCAACACGTTAACAATTATTATTCACATATTGCATAACATTTCGGGTGATAATGATGAAAATGGACATAGCTGCTGCAGTTGATTAGTAAATCTTATTTTCACTCTTGCTTTTTCAGTGACAAAAATTTATTTTACAAAAAGTTTGAGTGCGTGTATATTTTTACGTGTTCAATTTATTCAAATATATATGCAATGCTTTGAGTAGGCTAAAAAATATTTTTAACTATTTATCGCTCTAATAATTCATTAGTTAACAAATAAAAAATATGGAGGCTCGCAAGATGGTACACGATCCGGTATGCGGAATGGAAATAAAGGATACGTCTGAAGAAATAACATCTACATACGAAGGGAAAAAATATTTGTTCTGTACTGATTTATGTAAAATTCAGTTTGAGCAAAATCCTGAAAAGTATATTAAGAAGGAAGATGATAAACATATTACACATCATAGCCAATAATAATATTTTAAGTATGTCTATACCGAAAACAATCGACATCTATTAGGTTAAGTTTAATATAACTATTTTATAAATAATAGCATTATAATAAAATAATTGAAAGAAAAAACTAGATTAAATCATTACATAGGTCAGTCTAAAAAATTATCAATTTTGTTGTTTTTTTATTTATCTATCATCACATTAATTCAAGATGTAAATGCACAAACTCTGAATTTTCCTAAAGATGACGGTAGACATGAGAATGCCGATTTTGAGGCTTGGTCTTTATTTACTCACATAGAAACTAAAGATAGCCTCCAATTTGGTGTAGCCATATTTTTCTTTACCGGAAAATTCATAGGTATTAAAGCAAGCGGAGTTTATGTTGTAGTTGCAGACGGACAGAAAAGGAATTACCAAAAATTTTCAAAAATTCAGTTGCCGTTATTTAGTAGTACAACACACACTGTTGGTCAGTTAATGGAAAATTATAGTGACAATGTATTAAAACGTGACCCCCAAAATGGTCCGTATGTAGTTGAGATTGATATGGATGATTTTAGTATTTCACTAAAATATGATCCTTTGAAGCAACCCATTGATATTGGTCTATTGACAGTCGGTGATGAAAGTTACAACCGTATTTATGCTATACCCCGTGGAAAGGTTTCAGCAAAAATGTTCTATGCAGGTAAAGAATTTCAGTTAGATGGAATCGGTATATTTCAACATCAATGGGGAGATAAACCTGAGCAGAATGCACTAAGTGATATGTTTGCTATTCATTTAAAAGACACTACCGATATTTTAATTTACCGTAGTGACACTTTTCCTAAAGTCAATACAATGATTGTGTCTAACAGTAATGAAGAAAAACAAGTGCTACATAAATTTACTGCAAAAGCAGATACTATTTTATCAGCAAATCCTTCTGACAATAAATTTAAATTAAACTGGGAATTTGAATCTCCGGACAGCCTATTAAAAATTAAACTTCTACCCAATTTTGAAGGGCAGGAAATAGAAATGTTAGGGTTATCTTATTGGTTAACGCGATGCAGAGTAATATTAGAGAAAAAAAATGGATCAACTACAAAAGGTATCGGTTATGTTTATATTGGATTTGATGATTCTTAATTCTAACTAATTTAAAAGAAGAATAATGAAGGGAAGTGAATTCTAAAAAAAATTGTTCCGATAAATAAGAATTTAAAATTAATTGGTTTGGAGAATTATAAAATGGATTGGTTAGCTGAAAATTGGTTTTGGGTATTAGTACTTGTATTATTTGTAGGTATGCATATGTTCGGGCATGGTGGTATGCACGGAGGTCACGGCAAGCATGATGATAATGAAAAACACGACGAATAATAAAAAAATAAAATAACATTCTTAACAAGTAGGGGATATAGTTAAGAAATATTATAGTAATTCTAAAAGGAGAATAAAAATGTTAAACATAAAAATTGTTACATGGTCTCTCGGACTTTTTACGGCGATTAGTTTCCTTTTTTGCATTCTTTATGGGCTGCTGTCACCGGCAAGTATTCACATGACTAATTTTCTGGAATCCGTACTACCGGGCTTCAAATGGTTAACCTTCTGGAGTTTTTTATTAGGACTTCTTGAAAGTTTTCTTTATGGTGTTTATGCAGGTTTGGTTTTTGTTCCAATTTATAATTTCTTTCACAAGAAGTGGGGTACAAAATAAATTTGATTGTAATATACATTTGTTAGAATGTTTTTCGGATTCTTACTCTCTTTTTAAGCCTATTCGATTCTTCGGGAAAGGGACATAGGTAAGTATCTGAAAAACTACTAATCAGAATATCAATTTGTATTAAATATATAACAAACTCTTTTTATGAAAAACAATAAAAAAATTACAGTTGTTGGTGCGGGACCAGGCGGTTTAACTGCCGCTATAATTCTTGTTAAAAATGGCTATGAGGTTGATCTTTTTGAACAGAACAATGATGTAGGTTCCCGTTTTAATGGAGATTTTCAAGGCTTGGAAAATTGGTCTGACCATGAAGACACATTAGATATTTTAAAAAATTTAGGTATAGAAACCAATTTTTTATGTCAGCCTTATTACGGTAGTGATGGTCTTTTTTATGGACCAAAGCTTAAAAAAGTAGTGGTTAAAACTTCCCGTCCCTTGTTTTATCTTATTGAACGCGGTGCCGGCAATAATTCATTTGATCAAGGATTGAGGCAGCAGGCGGAAAAAGTCGGTGTAAATATTATCTGGAATCACAAGTTAGAATCTATTAAAGAAGGATATGCAATTGTTAGCACAGGTCCCAAAGCTACTGATGCCATAGCTAAAGGGTTCGTCTTTAAAACATCATTAAAAGATTCTTTTATTGCTTTTTTAGACAATAAAATAGCTCCTAAAGCCTATGCATATTTACTGGTAAATAATGGAAGAGCCACTTTTGCTACATGTTTATTTGAAGATTTTAAAAACGAACGGATGATTTTTGATAAAGCATTAGAAACATTAAAATCGGTTATAGATATTGATATAAATGAACCAAAGAAATTCGGTGGTTTTGTTAATTTTTTTAATAAACCCATATTATCAAAGAACAAAAGGTTTTTATATGTTGGCGAAAATGCAGGTTTCCAAGATGCACTATGGGGATTCGGTATTAAATATGCAATGTTATCAGGTTATTATGCAGCACAGAGTATAATTAATGATACTTCTTATAAAGATTTATGCATGACACATCTTGTTCCTAAATTTCAGACATCACTTGCAAACAGATGGTTGTTTGCTCATCTCACTAATTATGGTTATTCCTTTCTTCTATCAAAACTTGAAAGTTTTGATGATGTGATTCCTCCTTTAAGAAAACATTATAATCAATCAATTTCAAAAAAAATGATTTATAGAATTGCTAATAGATGGTATAAAACTAAACTGATTAATAAACAATGTTTAAACGAGCATTGTGATTGTGTTTGGTGTAGGCATGGTACACACGCACATGCTAATTGATCTTAAGTAATACGAAATATTTTATTAACTGTTGCTTCGTTATTTTTAAATTACAAATAATAAATTTATGATCTTAAAACAGTAAGTTTGGTCGATTATTTTTTTTCAAATTTAATTGTAATAAATTGAATTAAGATTATTAAAAAATTATTAAAAAATTTAATTGATTTATTTTTTTAAACTAAATGAATATCTATTTCTTATTCAAAACAAAGACTTAAATGGTTGGCACATATTTTGATTTGGTTAAGCAAATGTAAAATATCTGTTGGAGGTAAAAATGGATTGGTTAATTGGTCTGAGCTTGATATTATTTATATTGTTGATTGCTGTGAAGGAAAAATTTATTACTTTTAATCTTAAAAAACGGGTTTTAGTTCCGATAAAAATAAAGGACACTAATAAAGAAGAATATAAAAAACACGGCAATCAAAGTTGCTGACTTTTATTAAACATAAAATAATAATTTATGGAGATCAGAAATGAAAATCAAAAACACAACCTTAGTATTTACAATCATTGTTTTTCTTTTTACAGGCTTTAATCTTACTTTAGCACAGAATAAAGTTGATAAAGAAAAAGTTACGATAAAGAAACATAACATGATGAAAGACAGTACTACTAAGCATAGCACTAAAATGATGGATAACAAAAAAATGAAGGAAAAGTGTCAAACCATGATGGATAATCCCAAAATGAAGTCTATGATGAAAAAGATGATGAAGAAAATGAAGGGTGGAATGATGGGCAAGATGGATGGTAAAACGATGGGCAAGATGGATGGTAAAATGATGGGCAAGATGGACGGTAAAATGATGGGTAAGATGGACGGTACAATGATGGGTAAAACGAATGGTAAAATGGGCGGCAAAATGATGCCTGATAGTACTAAAAAAATGAATAAGTCAATACATGAATCACATCATCAGAAAGATAAAGACAAAGATTAGTGATAATGCAAAATGACTAATATAACGGTATTGAATTAACAATACTTCCATAATATTGTAGGAGGTCGTTATGACAAAAGATCCTGTATGCGGAATGAATGTAGTATCCCCGTCTCAATTCTTTGTTGAAAAAGACGGTGAAAAATATGAGTTTTGTTCGGATAGCTGTAAAACAAAATTTATCGAAGAACCGGAAAAATATTTAGCACAACCAGAAGAAGAACAAACTGCAACATATTCTATTAATAGTAAGGGAAAAGAAAAAATAGATATCCCCATAGTTGGTATTCATTGCAGTTCCTGTATTCCAACGATTGAAAGCGAAATAAAAAAACTACCGGGAATCAATTTTACTTCAGTAAATATTGCAACGGAAAAAGCACATATCGAATTCAATAATTCAGAAGTTAAGGCTGTAGATATTATTTCTGCAATTAAAAAAGCAGGTTATCAGGCAGGACAAGCAACTCTGAAATTAGGAATTGTTGGAATGCATGATGCATCTAGTATATCACAAATAGAAGGTGGATTGCAAAAAACAAGCGGTGTACTTAACGCAAGTGTGGATCTCGTATCTGGAACTGCGATTGTAAAATATATACCAGGTGTAGTGGACCTAAATAAAATAAAAAATGAGATTAGAAAACTCGGTTATGATACATTCGATACATCCGGTGTAAAAACCGACAAATTAAAAGATAGTAAAACAGGCGGTGAAGAAGTTGATGAAAATCAGGTAGCTCGCGAAAAAGAATATAAAACATTAATGCAAAAATTTATATTTGCTGCTGTTTTAGCTCTTCCTGTAGTGTTTTTTAGTTACCCCACAGTCTGGAATTTACCTGCCCAGTTTCAAAGAGGCACAGAAACTTTACAATTAATCTGGATTGCAATGAGCATTCTAAGTTTGCCGGTTATGTTTTGGTCAGGCTCTCAATTCTATACAGGCGCTTGGGCAGCAATAAGAAACAGGTCTGCTAATATGAACACACTTGTTTCAACGGGTATTACGGCAGCCTGGCTATACTCAGCGGTTGCAACGTATTTCCCTAGTGTTTTTCCTTCGGCTGAATTAGCTGACCAATTTTTTGATGTAATTTTTGTTGTAGTTGCTTTGGTTATTTTAGGTATGGCTTTGGAAATAAGGGCAAAAGGGAAAAGTTCTGAAGCAATAAAGAAACTGATGGGTTTACAAGCCAAAACTGCTCTCGTATTACGTGATGGTAAAGAGATTGATATTCCTATTGAAGAAGTTGTTCTTGATGATATTGTTATTGTTAGACCCGGTGAAAAAATACCTGTTGACGGGGTAATTGTAGATGGTTCATCTTCAATTGATGAATCGATGATAACCGGGGAATCAATCCCTGTTGAAAAAGATATAGACGATGAAGTAATTGGAAGTACAATAAACAAAACAGGTTCATTCAAATTTAAAGCTACAAAAGTTGGGAAAGACACTACTTTGTCACAAATAATTCAATTAGTTGAACAGGCTCAAAGTTCTAAAGCACCTATTCAAAAAATTGTTGATAAAATATCGGGCTTCTTTGCCCCTGGTGTAATAATAATAGCCCTTCTTACCTTTGTTGTTTGGTATGTCTTTGGTCCTGCTCCAAGTTTGGTTTATGCTCTAATAACTTTTGTTACGGTATTAGTAATTGCATGTCCTTGTGCATTAGGAATTGCAACACCAATTTCATTAATGGTTGGAGTAGGTAAAGGTGCCGAGAACGGCATTCTTATACGGAGTGGTGATGCCCTTGAAACTGCCCAAAAACTTGATACGATTGTTTTAGACAAAACAGGTACGGTAACTGAAGGAAAGCCGTCATTAACCGACGTAATTACTGCTAATAATTTTACCGAAGATGATGTGCTTTTGCTCAGTGCAAGTGTAGAAAAATCATCTGAACATCCTTTAGCCGAAGCAATTGTTAATGGAGCGAAAGATAAATCTCTTGAATTGAAAGATGCTCATAACTTTAATGCAATTCCTGGTCACGGAGTGGATGCTGAAATAGACGGTCGCAACGTACTATTGGGCAATATTAAAATGATGAAAAAATATAAAATAGATCTTGGGTTACTTGAAGAAAAAAGTACACGGTTAGCCGATGAGGGAAAAACACCAATGTTTGTGGCAATAGATAAGAAAGCCGCCGGTATAATTGCAGTTGCTGATTTAGTAAAAGAAGATTCTGTTGAATCCATTATTCAACTTAAAAAACTCGGTTTGGAAGTAGTAATGATAACAGGTGATAATGTTAGGACAGCTAAAGCGATTGCAAAACAGGTTGGTGTTGACAGGGTAATGGCAGAAATTCTTCCCCAAGATAAAGCACTTAATGTACAGAAACTTCAGAATGAAGGAAAGATTGTAGCAATGGTTGGAGACGGATTAAACGATGCACCGGCATTAGCCCAAGCAGATATTGGACTTGCAATAGGTACGGGAACAGATGTGGCAATTGAAGCTTCGGATATAACCTTAATTAACGGAAGTTTAAAAGGTGTTGTCCTTGCAATCCAACTTTCAAAAGCTACGATGAAAAATATTAAACAAAATTTATTTGGAGCTTTCTTTTATAATGGTCTTGGCATACCGATTGCAGCCGGATTATTTTACCCGTTCTTCGGACTTTTGCTATCACCGTTATTAGCTGGAGCAGCTATGGCATTTAGTTCTGTTACGGTTGTAACTAATGCAAATAGGCTAAGAAAATTCAAACCAAAAATTTAAATAAATCTGCAAGCAGCAGATAAATAGGAGATGATAAAATGGCAATCGATCAAATAATAGTAATTATTGTGGGAGTAGGCTTATCAGTTTTAGTAGCTTGGTATTTCTGGTTCTCAGAAAAGAAAGCTGTAAAAATTCAATCATCTGACACCGGTTTACAAGAAGCTGTAATAAAAGTAAAAGGTGGTTACACTCCTGATGTATTAATCTTTGAAGCAGGTAAACCTATAAAATTAAATTTTATAAGAGAAGAAACAGCTGCTTGTTCCGAAGATGTGATTTTCCCTGATTTAGGAAAAAAAGCATCTCTAACAGCTTTTAAAACCGTACCGGTTGAACTTCAAATAGATGAACCGGGTGAATATAATTTTCAATGTGGAATGGGAATGCTCCATGGGAAATTGATTATTGAGTAAAATAATAATTTCAAGAATCCATATTGGAATTGTTAAATGAACAAGGAACTATATTATGAAAATTAATAATATTGATATTGATAAAATATATCAGGCAGAAAAAGAAATTTGCACAAACGTAGATTTGGCATTTAAAATAATTTCTGTAGAAGGATATTGGAACTTTGATGATGATAATGGTCAGTTTATTTCATCATTGGGTTCTAACAATGATTCTCATGATATAGTAAGCGATAATCCAAACTTTTTAGGTGGTTCGGACAAATATCCCGAACCACTAAAATATTTTCTGTTTGGTATCGCCAGTTGTTTTGCCAGCAGTTATGTAATTAGCGCATCAATTAATGATGTAGTATTAAAAAGTTTGTCCGTTAAAATTGTAGGTAAATTTAATTATTCATATTTCTATAGTCTTAGTAACAAACCTAAAATTGAAGAAATTGAACTATTTATTACTGTCAATAGTAATGCGACTAAAACTGAGTTGGTGAGGATAAAAAATTCTGCTATGGAATGTTGTCCTGCACTTTCAGCTATTGATAAATCAGTTATTGTTGATGTGCAAGTATTATTCAAAGATAATCATGCTAAAAATAAATCGAACGTAAAAACAAAAATAAATTAAGTTTTATTTAAACTAAATATATTTATTGGAAAGGCAGGGAGTAAGATGGGGATGAATATTATTTGCTGTACGAAAATACATGTAGATTTAAAGTAATCATAAAAAATAATAGTATTTATATTTTTATTAGAAAAAATGCTTAATAATTTACAATGATGATTAGCACGATTCTTTGCTTTCGTTTTGACCTTTCTTTATTTGAATAAATGTTCAATTGTAATAATATTTTTTTGTTTTGTTGTAGTCAAGATGAAAGTTCTTTTAAGAATCTGTTTTTTTCTTGACAATAATATATACTTTAATTATTTTTTGACTGAACGTTTAGTCATTATGAAATCAAGAAGCAATTATTCTTAATAAAGGATTTGAAGATACAGATTGTTCAAAACGTTCTAAAAGATTGTATAAAAAAAATAACGAGTTTGGAAAAGGATACTACTTTATTATAAAATGTTAAAAAGCCTATAATTGTTGATGGATAAAGTGATTGCGAATGTTATTCTAATCACGAACGTCATCAAGATTAATAGAGGAACTGTCCTTTGGTTCTTCTTTAATTGAAAATTTGGAAAAGAAAGATAGCAGAAAATTAATTTATCAAAATAAATTAAAATTAAGAGGAGCAAAGCTATGAATAGGTTATCAAAAATAATAATAAAATATAGATGGGTAGTAATTGGTTTAATTACGGCTGCAACTATATTTTTTGGTTGGCGTGCTTCAAAAATCGGTTTAAATGCAGATTTCTCTACGTACCTTAACCAAAATAATCCTCTTGTAGAACGATACAACCGCATAGGTAAAGTTTTTGGCAGCAATTCTATAGGTGTTGCTTTAATATCTTCTAAGGATATATTTTCTGAAGAAAGTCTGCAAATAATTAAAAAGCTCACAAACGCTTACAGCAATATTGATGGAATAAAATATGTAACAAGCCTTACAAATGTAGTTGATTTTAAAAAGACAGAGTGGGGGCTGGAAGTCGGAAAACTTTTCAATAAAGAAATTATTCCGCAGTCAAAAAAAGAAATAAAAGATCTGAAAAATTATGTGATGAATAAGGATAGGTTTGTCGGTAACCTAATTTCCTCAGACGGAACTATTTCCGCTATTATTTTAAAGTTTGACAAAAGCAAAGGTAAAAGTGAAATTACAACCTCAATAAAAATTAATGAGACAACCGATAAAATATTAGCTTCAATACCTCGCTCCTCAAATGTTAAAGTTTATTTTGGCGGAATGCCCTTCTTAGTTTTTAACATGACTACTCTTATTACCGACAACTTTACTGTACTTACTCCTTTAATGATTTTGTTTCTTGTGCTGGTGCTCTTCCTTGGTCTTCGCCACTGGGCTGGTGTTGTCTTCCCGATGCTTGTTGTACTAATTAGTATAATATGGACAACAGGCATTATGAATCTTATAGGTTTAAAGTTCAATTTACTGACGGGAATTATGCCTGTTATTCTCTTAGCGTTGGGCAGTGCAGATGGAATACATCTATTAAAAAGATATTTTGAAATCAGGCGGAAGGGAACTTCTGCAGTTGATGCCGCAATCGGAACTTATACCGAAATGGGAGTGCCGATTTTACTTACAACCATAACTACAATGGTTGGCTTTTCTTCGCTTGTAATTTCAGATTTTTCCGTGATTAAGGAATTCGGATTATTAACTGCACTCGGGATGTTAATTGCACTTCTAACTACGGCAACTTTACTACCGGCTCTACTTTCTTTCGGTATTAAACCGCCCAAGGTTAAAGAGAAAAAAGCAACCGGAAGCATGATGAACAAGTTCGGATTACTAATATACAACCATCCTCTTGCTATTATACTAAGCGGCGGTTTAATTGTTGTTGTCTCAATATTTGCTATTCCTTTAATTAATAAAGACGTAGATTGGACACTTTGCCTTCAAAAAGGAAGCAACCCTTATCACGCCGAAATGTTATTAAGAGAAAAATTCGGCGGTTCACTTCCGGTTGATTTAGTAGTTGACGGCGATTTAAAAGATCCCGCAGTTCTTCATATGATGAGACTATTTGAACAAAAACTTGAATCAATCCCTCGTTTAAGTAAATCACAATCAATTGCATCAATAATAGCTGAAATGAATAATGTAATGAACGACAGATACTCTATTCCAAATCAACGGCAGGGGATCAGCAATCTTTGGCTTCTTATTGAAGGCAAGAATATGATGGATCAAATAACGGCGAAAAAAAATAAAGAAGCCCTTCTTAGCGCTAAATTGGATACGTGGCATACAGAGTATCTTGTTAAGGCTGTAGATTCAGTTGAAAGTTTTCTTAAAACAATTCCAAAAGAAATTGCAGTAATTGATTTAAGTAAAGTTCCGTATAATATTAAAAGCAAGTTCATTAAATTAAAGCAGGACGAGATATATAATTCTTTAAACTGGACTCTAAAAAAGTATAGGATTACACCTAATAAAGAGCAGCTCGAAAAAATTGTGAATGAGGCGATTAATTCTTTAGCAGGTGAAAACATAAATGCAAGTATTAAAAATGCTGTGGCTGATTATCTGAAAAGTCCGCAAGCGGAAGTTGAACTCAATATAAATTCTGTTAATCGTTTAAGCTCTTCCATAACAAAACTAATCAATAAAAATTCATATCCGGACTCGGCAAAAATATATGCAGCTATTCTATATAGAATTAATGTTGATAAAGAAGATGCCGGATTTTTGGCTGCTTCGCTTGAGCAGGTTATTAAGGACACTTATGGCGAAAACCGCATTCAAAATTCAATAGCAAAGATTAACTCAATTGTTCCACAGAACTTAGCTTCAAACATCAATTTTAAGAGAGATATTAAAGGAATACTGTGGGCAGTTAATGAAAATTATCTTTACACCGGTTACAAAAAAGCAGAAAATATATTAGGCAAAAATAATAATTCAATTGTGAGAACAGTAAAGTGGAATTTTTATAAAGCAGGTATGCCGTCTGTTTTAAGTCAAATGGAAGCTGAATTAACACCCACGCAAACAGAAAGTCTGTTAATAACTTTAATATTTGTAGTAATAATTCTTTCATTTTTGTTCAAATCCGGTTTAGTGGGTGGCTTGGCAATAATTCCGATAGTTCTGACAATCTTAATAAACTTTACTGTAATGGGCTTTGGAGATATTGGGCTGGATTCATTTACATCTATGATCGCTTCTATTGCGATCGGACTTGGTATAGACTATGCGATCCATTTTATATCAAGATTTAAAAAAGAATTAAAAGACGAAAGAGATACTCTTAAAGCACTTCAAAACACATTAGGCACAACCGGTATTTCTATCTTGACAAATGCTTTTTCAGTCGGGCTTGGATTTATTGTCCTCCTTGCCGCAGGCGGACAGCATATCAGAAGGTTTGGTGGATTGACTGCATTAACTATGATAGTAAGTGCAATTTTGACACTAACACTTCTTCCATCCTTATTCGTTTTGATAAAACCAAAATTTTTAAAAGTTTTTTCCAAAGACGAAGAACAAAAAGCACTGTTAAATTCCAATACTGATTTAGGCGTTCAAGAAAATAATAATCCTAATTTTTAAAGGAGAATGAAAATGTTAAATGAAATGTTACAAATAAAAACCTTGTCTACCGACAGGCATAAACCATCGAGGGAATCCCGTTATACAGGGAAAAGAATGTATCAAATATTATTTGTAATTGTGTTCTTAATGTTAACAACAATTGCAAACGCACAAACCGGGAAGGAAATTCTTGTTAAAGTTGATTCGGTAATGAATGCGCCAAAAGATATGACGGCTGTTGAAAAAATGACTCTAACAGATAAAAGTGGTTCGCAAAAAGACCGCGATACAAAAATATATCAGAAGGGCAGTGAATGGCGGTTGGTAAGATTTCTTAAACCGGCGGATGTTAGAGGAGTAAGTTTCTTAAGATTAGCATCTAACCGTCTTTATTTATATTTACCCGCTTTCCGTAAGGTAAGACGCATTTCTTCATCGGTAAAAAACGAAAACTTTATGGGGACGGATTTTTCCTACGAAGATATGTCCCAAAGTTCTTACAGCAATGATTATACTGCAAAATTATTAAAGAAGGAAAATAAGCAATATGTATTGGAACTTAAGCCAAAGCCAAATGCCGATGTAAGTTATGAAAAATTGATTCTATACGTTGATCAATCAAATTATGTTTATCGCAAGATTGAGTATTACAACAACGGTAAAAAAGTTAAAGTCCTTACAGTTGATAACATCGAAAAAATTGGTAAATACTGGTTTGGAAAAAAAATGGAAATGCGTAATCTTAAAAATGATCATAAGACAACATTAACTTTGACCGGTATAAAATTTGATCAGGGTTTGTCTAACAGAGTTTTTACAGAAAGAAATTTGAAACGACCGGAATAGTATAAAAATGGGAAAAATGAAATTCATATTAATCGTATTGTTTGCATTATTATTAAGCCCGTTACACTTTTATAAAATTTATGCTCAAACTAAAATCGGTGGATTTTTGCAGTTAGATAAAAGATTTTATATAAGCAAAAATGCTTTACCGATGGAAGACTTTTATAACAGGTTCCGGTTTGAAACTTCTGTATCACCAAATAGTAAACTATATCTATTCAGCAGTGTCGATTTTAGATTTTACGATTTGGCAAGGGCAAATAAATTAAACGACCTTGAAAATATTAATCAATTGTTTCCAACAAATGTTTCCTTGTGGGAAGCTTATGTTTCTCTTTACGGTTTTTTATTTGATGATCTTGATTTGAAAATTGGAAAGCAAAGAATTAGTTGGGGCACAGCAGACAAATTAAATCAGACTGATAATCTCAACTCAAAAGATTTTTCCGACCTAAATAATTTTGCCGAAAAGATTCCAAGTTGGGCGGTAAAAGCGTCTTATTATCTAAGTGATTATAACCTTACCGTAGTTTGGCTACCGAATTTTGAACCTGTTCTTTTACCGAGAAACGGAACAAGTTTATTCTTAGGTGATGCCCTAACTTCATTTAAGGATAGTTTAATATTGCCGGCAAATAGATTGAGCAACAGTATGTTCGCTTTTAAAATATCAAGTAACTTTGCCGGATGGGATTACTCATTTAGCTATTTTAACGGGTATGATGATATCCCTATTCTCACTTCATTATATTATAATTCTAATCCGGGAAAAGCAGAACTGTCCTTCCCGAAAATCCAGGTAATTGGAGCTGACTTTTCTACAGAAATCAGCGGCATAGGATTCTGGGGTGAAGGTGCGTTGACTATTCCGAATAAAATTATTGCCCCTATTTTAGCAAACGGAGTTTATTATCAAAAGGTTGCGCTAGATGATAAGCCCTATTTTAAATTCACATTAGGCAGTGATTACACTTTCCCGGGAGGATATTATTTAAATGCCCAGTGGATGCACGGTTTTTTCACTGAAAGAGGCAACACATTAAACGATTATTTTTTTGTGAGATTAGAGAAAACTTTATTCAATGAGCAACTGAAGATTGCTTTTGGAAGTGCCTTAGAAGTTGACAAATGGGGCAATGTTAGTGAAAATTATGGGTACGGTTTTTTCCCTGAGTTAACTTATCAGGGGATAGATAACCTGGAAATGTCCATAGGAACTTTTTTAGTCGGTGGCAAACCTGCTTCTCTCTTAGGTTCCTGGAAAAATGCAAAGCAGGCTTATCTTCGTGTAAAGGTTAGTTTTTAAAAAACCCAGTTTCTTTGAGAAACTGGGTTTTTTAAATTCTTGTAAAGCGACGAGGTTCGTCGCTGCTTTTGTTTAAGATTGTGTGCTTATTATGTCATATTTTTTTTAGCAGTTACTTGTTTTTTAGGGAGCGAGCAACCTGCTCGCTTTACAAATTATACACAAATACTTTCGCTTCCACAAAATTTTTTTGTCACTTCATTTTTATCTCTTCCGAATATTAAATAGCCGCTTCGCCTCTTTCCCCCGTGCTTATTCTAACGGCATCATCTACCGGGGTGATATATATTTTACCGTCACCCCGTAAACCTGTATGAGCCACTGTCTTAATTGTATTCACAATTTTTTCTACCAAAAAATCTTTACAAAAAATTTCGATTTTTACATGGGGTATAAAATCTACTAAGTCTTCCACAATTCTGTGTGGTTCATCTTTTGTTTTAATACGTCCAAATCCTTTAATATCCAAAACACTGATTCCGGTTAAGTCTTTAATTTTATGAAGCGCTAACGTAACCTCGCTGAGCTTATGTGGTTTTATATACGTAATTATATGTTTCATTTTTATTTCTCTCTTATTCTTAATAAAAAAAGGCAGCAAGCGTTGCTGCCCGTTAATTATTCCTCAATTTCTTTTTCAACATAGATTGCAAACCATTTGTAAAGTGCCGGTAGTACAAGTAAGGTTAAGATTGTTGAAGTGACCAAACCACCGACTACCACAGTAGCAAGCGGACGCTGAACTTCACTGCCGGTTCCGGTTGCTATTAGCAGTGGAATTAAACCTAATGCCGTTGTAACCGCAGTCATTAACACCGGTCTCAATCTTAATTTGGCACCTTTTATTGATGCTTCATCTATACTTAAACCTTCTCTTAATAACTGGTTAAAGTATGTTAATAATACCATTCCGTTTTCAAGTGCAATTCCAAATAATGCTATAAATCCTACGGAAGAAGGAACAGAAAGGTTTTGACCGGTGAGCCAAAGCCCTACAACTCCTCCGACAAGTGCAAGTGGAATGTTCAACAATATCAGCACGGAATTTTTGAGTGAATTAAAACTAAAGAACAACAAAAGAAAAACCAAAAGAAGCGTTACCGGAATTACAATAGCAAATCTTTTATTAGCTTCCTGCTGAAGCCGGAACTGACCACCCCACGTAACAAAATATCCCGGCGGTAATTTAACCTGCGCATCAATTGCTCGTTGTCCTTCTGCGACGAAAGAACCAATGTCTCTTCCGATAACGTTGCTTTGGATTGTAATAAATCTTTGATTCTGTTCTCTTGTTATTTGTCTCGGACCTACAATCTCTTCGAAAGTGGCAAGCTGGCTTAACGGCACCTTCACACCGGATGGTGTTTCGATAAGTATCTTTTTAATAGCTTCAGGCGTTTCGCGGAAATCCGGCTTGAAGCGGACAAGAATATCAAATCTTCGAATTCCTTCAAATATTTGTCCGGCAACTTCACCACCCACAGCCGTACGGATAACTTTCTGAACATCTTCAAGATTAACTCCGTATCTTGCAATAGAATGCCTGTTAACAACAATCTTTAACTGCGGTTTACCACTTACCTGGTTAACCTGGATATCTGCAGCACCCTTTATTTTGCGTATTACTACAGCTATCTCATCAGCTTTACTTTTTAACTTGTCCAAGTCTTCACCGAAAAGTTTAATTACCAGTTCAGCTCTTACGCCTTCTAACAATTGGTCAACCGTCATCTCAATCGGCTGTGTAAAGTTCGTAAGTATGCCAGGCATTTCACCAAAGTCCTTCCTGATTATCCTTTCGAGGTCTCCCTGGGTTGTTATTCCTTTACGCCATTTGTCTTTTGGTTTTAACAAAATATACATTTCCGCACTGTTGATGGGATCGATATCGGCACCAACTTCACCACGTCCGATTCGTGTTACCACCCCGGTTACTTCCGGAATTTTCATCAAACGTTTTTCAGCTATTGATGTTAAACGGGTACTTTCGGTCAAAGAAATGGAAGGAGCCATTTGTAATCGTAGAACCAATGTACCCTCTTGTAAAGTAGGAGTATATTCGGATCCCAGTTGCGGAAAAATAAGTGCACCTATGACTAACATGCCTACTGCTAAACCAATTGCTACGGCTCTTCTCTTTACAAAATAAGTAACCACCGGTTCGTATAATTTTTGGAGGGTTCTTACGATCCATATATCCTGGTGCTTTGACTTACCTTTCTTACTTGTATTATTCATTAGAAAGGATGAAACGACAGGAGCGATTAAGATTGCAAATACAAGCGATCCTAACATTGCCAGAGTGATTGTATAAGCCAAGGGTTTAAATGTTTTCCCTCCAACACCCTGAAGTGTGAATAATGGAATGAAGACGGTAATGATAATTATGATTGCGAAAATTATGGGTTTCACCACTTCTTTACTTGCGCGCGAAACTACATGAATAAACGGTTCATGCGGTGATTCGCGTTTAACCCTGTCTACATTTTCTACCAGGACAACACTCGCGTCAACCATCATTCCGATGGCAATAGCCAAACCTCCAAACGACATAAGGTTAACCGAAATACCGAAGTACTGCATCCCTATAAATGCAAACATAATAGAAAAGGGGATTGACAGCGCCACAACGATTGATGGTCTTAACGAACCCATAAACAGTATAAGTATTATGATCACCAGAATAATTCCCTGCAGCAGTGCGTCGCTTACAGTTTTGATAGCCGCTTCAACCAAAGCTTTTTGTTCATAGTAAGGAACGATTTTTACTCCGTTGGGCAGAATCTTATTTATTTGAGCAACCTTCTTTTCAACCTTACCTATTACTGTGGATGAGTTAGTCCCGAATAGCTTTATCACCATTCCGGCAACAACTTCTCCTATTCCATTATGAGTTTCAACCCCTCGTCTTATCGCACCGCCTATTTTAATATCGGCTAACTGGCTAAGGTAAACAGGTATCCCGTCCTTCGATTTAATTATTATGTTCTTTAAATCTTCCAATTTTGTTGCTAACCCAATCGACCTCACCAGAAATTCTTCAGCATCTTTTTCAATGTATGATGCTCCAACGTTTAGGTTATTGTCTCTTATTTTATTGACAATATCATTTACCGTTACGTTATATCGTAATAGAGCATTTGGATCGACGATAACGTGAAATTGTTTTTTCCAACCGCCTATGCCCAATACTTCTGTAACACCGGGAACCGTTTGAAGCTGGAATTTGATCAGCCAATCCTGGATTGTTCTTAATTCTTCCAGGCTATACTTGCCTGTATCGTCCTCGAGATAATAGAAAAAAACCAATCCCATTCCGCTTGATATGGGACCCATTTGCGGGTCACCAAATCCCTTCGGTATTTGTTTTCGTGCTTCTTGCAGCCTTTCATTTACAAGCTGCCGTGCAAAGTAAATATCAGTTCCGTCTTCAAAATAAATGTTAACAACCGACAACCCGAAATTAGAAACAGACCTGATTAATCTTAATTTTGGTAAACCGTTCATCGAAACTTCGATGGGAAAACTTATATACTTTTCAACATCTTCCGGTGCTAATCCTTCAGTTGTAGTAAAGACACGAACAAGAGTAGGCGATACATCGGGGAAAGCATCAATTGGTAATTGTTTATAACTAAAGTATCCTACGGCAATAACAAACACGCCTAAAATAATTATCAGCAGGCGGTTTCTGAGAACAAAATCAATAATCTTTTTCATTTTTTCTCCTCCTTTTAGTTCTCTTGTCCGCCGCCTAATGATTCTTTAAGCAGTTCGGCTTTTATTGTGAATGCACCCTCAGAAATATAGTTTTGTCCCTGATGTAACCCGTCTAATATTTCTACTGACTTATTATTTTGGAATCCTACCGATACCGGCTGTGGTCTAAATCCCTTCTTATCTTTTACAAATACAACTGTTTGTCCTTTAAATATTTGGATCGCATTTTTATTTACAACCATCGAAACCGTCTTTCTTGTTGTAGCTACTTTTGCAGTAATAAACATCCCCGGTTTCCAAATGCCTGAAGAATTATTTAGTTTTACTCTAGCCGTAGCAGTCCTGGTTTGTTCGTCTACAATAGGGCTAATATAAAATATATTCGATTTGCTGAACCGACTTCCATCTATAGTTGATATTATGCTAACTTGACCAACTTTGATTTTCAGTAAATCTTTTTGATAAATACTTAAATTCGCCCAAACGGAACTAAGATCGGCTACAGTTACCGAGTGTTTGTCATCTACTATTACTTCACCCGGAGTCAAGTGAATTTTTATAATCGTACCTGCTATCGATGATTTCACTTCATATCGGACCAAACTTTCATTGCTTTCAATTACCGCTATCACTTCGCCTTTCTCTAAGTGATCACCTATGTTTTTCCGTACTTCCCGTACTATTCCTGCAAAGCGGGGAATTATACGTGCAACTTTTGTAGGATCGGGAATTATCTCTCCTGTTAATTCAGAATGTAATTGAATTGTACCGGGACCGACTTCTTTAACCTTTATCCCGAATTCTTTTAATTCTTTATCTGTAAGAGGAACTACTTCTTTGTGTATTCCTACTTGCAATTTATTTTTGGGTTTTGCTTTGTTGCTAATTTTAATTTTTGCCAAATCTGTTGTTGCCATACTTAAAATTATATAGACAGCGATAACTCCGATCGCCAGTCCAATTGAAAAATAAATCCAATTACTTTTGTTCTTCATTTTTTATCCTGTATTAATTTATAGTTTCCAAATTTTGTCCGATTAATCTTTCGAGCCTGGCTAATTGAACATTATAGCCTCCCAGTGTTTTTAAATACTCACTTTGCAATTCGAATAAAGTCCTTTGAGAATCCAGTACATCGAGTATTGTAAATCTTCCTAAAAGATTTCCAGCCCTGATTATTTCAAATGCATTTTGAGCGTTTGGAATTGATTCTTTATTTAATTTCTTCAGTGATACTGATAGAGATAGCAGGGTATTATATGTTGTTGTAAGTTCGGCAACAAACTTATTTTTGTCTGCTTTAAATTCGGATTTCTTTTGAGAGAGTCTTATTACGGCTTCTTGCCTGGCACCCTGGTTTCTATTGAAGATAGGTAAGGGAATAGCAGTACCGATAATAAACGAATTGTTGGAAGTTTGGTTCAACCAGCGCAAACCGGCTGAAATTGTTAGGTCAGGTATTGCTTTTGCATTTTCTAAATCGATTACAGCTTTCTGTTTCTCGAACACTTTTTTATAAATTGCAATTTCAGGTGACTGCAGCAGCTTACTCTTTAGCAATCCGAACTTCGGAAGCTGATCAAGAATAATCAATTTACCGTCTAACTTTTTGAATGTAATCTTATCTGAACCTAACTGTTTAACGAGTTGTTGTATTACAGATTTATAAGCATACTCTGAATTATTCAATTTGATTTCCAATGCACTTACAATAACTTTGGCTCTCGACGATTCAGCAGGCGATACTTTACCAACCTTAATTCTCTTTTCAACGTTTGATAGAAATTCATTTGATATTTTAAGCAGCTCTTTAAGCTGAACAATATTTTTTTGAAGCGTTAGCGCCCCGATAAATGACACCCTGACTTCGGTAATTAAATCGAGCCGTTTCTTTTCGTAATCCCATGCTGCCAAATCAGATTGGAGAGCAGCAACTTTTCTTCGCTTATCTAATTTTCCGGCAAGCATTATATCCTGACTAAGTAAAAGAGTAATTGCGCTTGCACTAAATCCCGAATAAATACCACTGCCAAAAATATTTTCGGTATTAAGTGCAAGCATAGGATTGGGAGATAATCCCTGCTGCAGAGCGTTTTTTTCAAGCGCTTTAATCTCCAGATTGTAGGCAATTAATCTGGGATTATTCTGCAACGCAATTACTACGGCTTTCTTGAGTGTAAGAACGTCAATCGTATCTTTATCAACGATATCCGTATTGAATGATTTTAATTCGGAAGAATATTTCTTAATTAACGGTGTTTTGTTAGGTTGTTCAGATTCAAATCTATAAGAACTTGAGCAACCGGCGGATATAATTCCAAGTAATAGCAAAGATACAAGCTTCACTCTATTCATTGTTTCTCCTTAAAATGAAAGATATTTTTTCGTTAAAATATTTTTTTCTGCGATAGTGCAGTTAACGGGGAAAAGGGAGAGAATTAAATTAAGAGTGAAACCGTTTTAAATTGAGTAAGTAAAGTTGAATTGTTTGGTGTAAGGTTTGTATAGAATATTTGATTTACTTCGTTTGCAGGGGTGTTAAAGGAAACTTCAGCAAAAACCTGGATTTTTACAATTGCGTTACTGGGTCCTTTAATTAGAATCTCATTGTTAT
>DRJC01000201.1 GCA_011052365.1 Ignavibacteria bacterium | reverse complement strand
GAAGAAGAAATAAAAATTGTGGAAGAGTGTGTTGGGGTGTGAAGCTTCGTTAGAAGCGAAAATATGGTAACAAAGCAAACGAAGGAATAAAAAAAGCTCCATCGGAGCGATATTATTTAGAAACTGAAATAATATATAAAATAATGTCGCACCTATGGTGCTTCGATCTTAATCTTCTTATCTTTTTTTACCATAATATCGCATCTAATGATGCTTGTCAAAAATCTATTTTTCACTTTGATGTTTTGAGCAGATATGCTTTGTCTTTGTTTCACGTCTCTTGCTTATGAAAAAATAATTTGAGAAATAAAACGTAAATATGAAACACGAAACGAACAAACATCATCGCCGTTCAATCAGATTAAAGGAATATGATTACACACAAAACGGTGCATATTATGTTACAATTTGTACGCAGGACAAAAAATGTGTGTTAAGTAACATTGTTAATGAAAAAACGATTTTAACTAACTATGGAAAGATTGTTGAAGAAGAATGGTTAAAAACAAAAAGCATTCGCCCCTATGTCGATTTGGATTATTATGTAATTATGCCGAATCACTTCCACGGAATATTATTTATAAACAAAAATAAAGGTAAGGGCGTGAAGCTTCACGCCCCAACGAATAATTTCAAATTACAACCCCATTCACTAGGTTCCATAATGAGAGGTTTTAAATCTTCTGTAACTTCAAGAATAAATAAAACTCAAAACACACCAGGGAGAAAATTATGGCAACGCAATTATTATGAACATATTATCAGGAACGATGATGACTTAAACAGGGTCAGGGAATATATAAAAAACAATCCCATTAAATGGTCGATGGATAAAAATTATCGAAAATGAATGTACGTATGTGCCAACGTGGGGGCGTGATGCTTCACGCACGTGCCTATGAACAGCAATGTTACAACCGTAAATATTTGGGGGCGTGATGCTTCACGCCCCTACGAACCAATGTCTTCAACTCCCTCCGCTTCGGGTATATAAAATTTTATTGAGGCTCCCTTCTTTTTAATTTTTTTATTTATTAAAACACTGTGAATAATTGTAACATTGTCGGCAATATTGCATCCGTAAATATAGCTTGAGCCTTTTATCAATACCCTTGTACCAATATTAACAGGATGTTCATCACTACCGGTAATGTTAACGCGTGATTCAATATTACATCCTTTCCCTATTTTAACTTTGCCTTTAATTATATCTCCGTCAAATATCTGCACATTGTCTTCTATCAACATTTTTTGTTTTTCAAAAGTAGTTAAACTTACATTCGGATAAACAGCAACATTTTTCCCGAATAAAACATTTCCGCAAATATATACATCTCTTTTTAATCCGGTGTTATAATTAAGTTTTACGCCTTTACCGATAAACACACCTTTCCCTATTTTTATATCAAGCGGAATATTTTGTTTGTCCATTTTAAGAATATCGCCCACAACGGAATCTTCAATAAAAAAGTCATCATGATCTTCTATCTCAATAATATCCTTTAATTGAGCGTAGACTTTCTTCCGGGCAATGTTTTCCATTTCTTTTAATACGGACTTATTGTTGAATCCCATTATGGTTGTTTGATCTTTGGGACTCACCGCACGAACACCGAAATTATTTTTGTTAAATATTTCAATTAAATCCGTAATGTAAATTTCCTTTTGCACATTCTGACTTTTGATTGTACCGATTAGGCTTTTAAGCTTCGTAAAATCAAAAGCATAAATGCCCGAATTATATTCCCGGCAGTTAATCAATTCTTCTTTTGTAAATATTTGATAGTTCCCGTTAAATTTTACTTTATAAATACTTTTATCTTTCAGCAGATTTATATCCTTCGCTTCCATAATTTGAATTACTTTGCCTTTATTCTTTCCGTTGGATATGCCATGTTCATCAGTATCTTTTACCCTTATAATTCTTCCGTAAGTATTGTCTGCCGGATTACCGTTATAAATACCCGTAAGCACCATCATATCACTGTCTGATTTTATAAATTTATTCCTGAATGTTTTTACGGTTTCTTTATCAATTAAGCCCACATCGCCCGGTAAAACATATACCCTTTCAAATTTTTCATTGCGTTTTATTTTATTTAAAGCTTCCTGTACCGCATGCCCCGTACCGTTTTGCTTAGTTTGAATAACATACTTTGTGTTTTCCTGTTTACCGAGTGTTCGCATAACTTCCCCGGCTTTTATGCCTACAACAACAATAGTGTTTGCGCCTTTTACTCGTGAGTTGTAAACTCTTTCAACGGTTGGCTTCCCCCAAATTTTATGAAGCATTTTTGAAGTATGTGATTTTATTCTTTTTCCGTGTCCGGCAGCGAGTATTATAAAAAGTTCGTTTGATGCTTTATTAAAAGGCGATGATAATTCATCCGCAATTTTGATTAATTTTTTTTCTTCGGAAAGGGTCATTAAATTACTCCTCAATAACTTCTTTTTTTGATTTACTTAATTTATATAACGCAATATTTAATCCAAAGGTGAACCACACTAAAGTTATAATTTCGTGGTCGCCAAAATTCCACTCGGTGAGACCGGCTACTAAAAATGCACTAAAAGAAGCAAGTGCCCCAAGCGCATAAGAGGAAATAAAATCTTCACCTTTCGTTTCCCGGTAAATTTTTATTTCTATTAACAACAGCTTAAAAAACAAATAAACAATTGCAATGAGACCAAAAAGTCCCAGAATTACCAACACGTGTATAAAGTTATTGTGCATATGACCTTGAATTTCTTTGTCGTAAGGGTTTTTATATTCCTTATAAAGTTTCTGTAAATCTATATCACCGACACCGAACAAAGGATGATCCAAAAACATTTTCCATCCTGCTGCCCAAAGCTTAAATCTGACTGTATTAGAGGGTAAATAGGGATCGAATATGCTAAGTAATCGGCTTCTTTTTACGAAGGTTGTATAAATGTTTTTGTTGCTAAAAGCCAAAGAAGTCGGTGCAAAACCCAAATCGATTTTATTTACAATATTTAATTT
>DRJC01000200.1 GCA_011052365.1 Ignavibacteria bacterium | reverse complement strand
TCCGGTAGCAACATCAAGTTCATAAGAACCTATATGGGCAATCCTTTGTGCTTCACTTAAAAAATATTCGCTCTTCAATAGTTTTTCTTCCGCCTGCTTGCGTACTGTAATATCTCGTGCATTTACAACAAAACCTTTAATTTTGTTCTGTTTGTCTTTATACGGAAAATAACTAACATCCCAATAACACCTCCCTCTAATTGGCAAATCCATCCACTCTTGATAATTAATTACTTCCCCGGATAAACAACGCAAAGCATATGGTTTTATTACTTCTTCAAAAAATTCTTTTCCAAATAATTCTTCTACGGTATGTCCTATTATTTCTTCTGAGGTTTTACCTAACGCTTCAAGATGTGCAGTATTAGAAGCAAGGTATGTGAAATTTTTATCGAGAAGCGCCATTATGTCAGTTGAACTGGATACAATATGTTCATATTGGTGTTGTTTCTCTTGTAGTCTTTTTATATCAGTAATATCAATTAGAAAAGATAAAATAGATTGATTATTAATATTAAAGCACCTTATTAAAGTATTTATTGTTTTGCCGTTTTTGTCAACAAGCTCAATTTCATAATTTATCAGTTCATTATTCTTTTTTATAAACGAAATGATCTTTTCCCTATCGGAAATGTGCTTGTAAAAGGGGATTGTTTTGTGTTCTAAAACTTCTTCAATATTTTTAAAACCAAACATTTTTGCAAGTGCAGTATTGCAATTAATTATTTTACCGTCAAATGTCGTTTCAACTATACCGACAATATTGTTATCAAAAACATTTTGATATTTCTTTTGGCTAAAATCAAATTTCATAGAAGCATCTTTCGCAACGGACTCTAATAATATATTTTCATTTCGTAACATATCTTCTGCTTTTTTTATTCTCTGCATCACTTTAACCTGTGCAATAAGTTCGTTTTTGTCTATAGGTTTTGAAAGGAAAGCATCTGCACCGGCTTCTAATCCCCGCACCTTGCTTTGGATGTCTGTGTAGTTTGCCGTTAAAAGTATCACGGGTATAACTTTAGTTTTCACATTAGCTTTAAGTAACCCGAGTACTTCGTAGCCGTCCATCCCAGGCATACGAATATCTAAAATAATAACATCCGGCATTTCCAGTGAGGCAATCTTCAGTCCCTCCGGGCCGGATTTGGCAGTTAAAATAGTAGATGTGTGGATGAGATCTTTTAAAGTTGCAGATAGAGAAGTTAAATTATCAGCATTATCATCAATTAGTAATATTTTAGACATAACATATTTCCATTATTTCAAATAAAAAACAAAGACAGATTGCTTCAGTAGCTCTGTTCTTTCGCAATGACAGTGTAAATGTTCCGGTGGTTTTAATTCTTTTCCTTTATTGTTTTATTCAACAATTCAATAATATCATTTTTTGAAAACGGTTTTGATATGTAATTTGTAAATCCGGTTTCTAAAAATTTATCTCTGTCTCCAACCATAGCGTATGCGGTTACAGCGATTATTGGTACTTCCTTATACTCTTCCATTTCTTTAATCTTTTCAGCTGCTTGAACGCCATCCATTCTGGTATGCAGGTTAATATCCATCAGTATACCGTCGTATATTTTCTTTTTGGCTTTTTCAATTCCAGCTTCACCTTTTTTTACACATTCAACATTGTAACAACCCTTTAGAAAGAGTGGGATTACTTCTAAGGATATCTTATCGTCTTCAACATAAAGCAGGGTTTTTAGTTTTTCTTGTGTGTCTTTTATTTTTGGTGTATCGGTTGTTTTGTTAAAATCAAAAGCCGGCTCTTTGGTTTTAACTGAAATAGATTTTGTTCGGATAGGGAGCAGTAAAGTAAAAGTCGAACCTTTACCAAGTTCACTTTCTAATTTTATATTCCCGTCAAGTTTATGAACAAAATTATTTGTTATTGTTAATCCCAAACCGGTACCTTCATATATTCTTGTCTCGCCTTCACTTACTTGTCTAAAATCTTCCCAAATTAATTCTTGCTTATCTTTTGGAATACCAATACCGGTATCTTTCACCTTTATTTCTAAATAAGTATCGTTTTTAATTTTATTAACAGAAACCGCTACTCCGCCTTTGTCCGTATATTTAACGGCATTGTTTACCAAGTTGCTAATTATTTGGTTAAACATTTTTTCATCTGTTTCAGTTTCAAATTTTTTAATATCACTTTCAAATCTTAAATATATATTCTTTCTATCAGCCATTTTATCAAATATTGACATTATTTTTTTTATATTCCGGATAATATCAATTCTTGATAGTTCAATGTTTATTTTTTCAGCTTCAATTTTTGTAAGGTTTAATATTAAGTTTAATGTCTCCATCAACCTGTTGCCGGCTTCGTGGATAAAGGATGCATATTCTTTTAAGTCCGGTTTTTCTATTTCTTCCTCTAAGATTTCTATAAATCCTATAATACCGACCATGGGTGTTCTCAGCTCGTGAGACATATTTGCAAGGAAGTTTGATTTTAACTTATTTGCTTCTTCTGCTTTTTCTTTTGCTTCAATCAGTGCATTCCTGGATTCTATATCTGCAGATATATCTACTACGGTGCCTTGTATCCTATTATTAAGCTGACGAACATTCTGAAGTGTCCATATAAAAGAGCCGTCTTTCCTTTTCAATTTTTCTACATAGTTCACCAAAGCCCCTTTCTCTTTTATCTCTTTTAAGAAAATATTCCTATCATTTTTATTTTCATAATATTGATTAGTCGGCACTCTTTTAAGTTCTTCTTTAGAAACATAGCCAAACATTTTTATGAAAGCGTCATTACAGTCCAACAATTCGCCATCAAATGATGATAAATAAACACCGGTTAGACTATCTTCAAATAGGGAGCGGTACCGCTCTTCGCTTTCTTGCATTGCTTTTTCTGCTTCTTTTACATCCGTCACATCCCTAGCTACACCACTGATAAATTGTCCTTTACCTTCCGTTTTTACAATAGAGTTATCATATTCCCAAATTCTTTTTTCACCCGTGCGCGTCTGAATGAGCATTAAGCCTTTAGCTTTGCCTTCCTTTTTTATTTTTATAAGGTAATCATTAAATTGACTTCTTACTTCAGGGGCTAATAACTCACTTAGATTTCTGTTTAATACTTCGCTTATTTTATAGCCGATATCTCTTTCTGCTGCAGGATTCATAGACAAGATTTTACCTTCTAAATCATGAATACATATCAAGTCGTTTATGTTATTAAATAAATCCCTATAATGTTGTTCACTTTCTTTAAGAGCATCTTCAGTTTTTTTATGTTCTGTAATATCTCGTGCATTTACAACAAAACCTTTAATCTTATTCTTTTTGTCTTTATATGGGAAGTAACCAACATCCATATAAGACTTTCCTCTAATTGGAAAATTAAACCACTCTTGATAATTAATTACTTCGCCGGATAAACAACGCAATGCATTTGGTTTTATCACTGTGTCAAATATCTCCTTACCAAACACATCTTCCAAGGTAGCTCCAATTAGTTCTTCTGAAGTTTTACCAAATGCTTCAAGATATGCGGAGTTAGAGGCAAGGTATGTAAAATTTTTATCGAGAAGCGCTATCATATCAGTGGAACTGGATACAATATGTTCGTATTGGTGTTGTTGCTCTTGTAGCCTTTTTATATCAGTAATATCAATTAGAAAAGATAAAACAGATTGATTATTAATATTGAAGCACCTTATTAAAGCGTCTACTGTTTTGCCGTTTTTGTCAACAAGCTCAACTTCATAATTTATTAGTTCATTATCCTTTTTTAAAGACGAAATAATCTTTTCTCTATCGGAAATGTGCTTGTAAAAAGGAATCGTTTTGTGCTCAAAAACTTCCTCAATATTTTTAAAACCAAACATTTTTGCAAGTGCTGTATTGCAATTAATTATTTCACCGTCGAATGTTGTTTCAAGAATACCGGCAATGTTGTTATCAAAAACATTCTGATATTTTCTTTGAGTAAAATCAAATTTCATAGAAGAATTTTTTGCAACAGTCTCTAATAATATATTATCTTTTCGCAAAATATCTTCTGCTTTTTTTATCCTTTGCATCACTTTAACCTGTGCAATAAGCTCGTTTTTATCTATTGGCTTTGATAGGAAAGCATCTGCACCTGCTTCTAATCCCCGCACCTTGCTTTTAATGTCTGTATAGTTTGCCGTTAAAAGTATCACGGGGATAACTTTAGTTTTTACATTAGCCTTAAGTAACCCGAGCACTTCGTAGCCGTCCATTCCAGGCATACGAATGTCTAAAATTATAACATCCGGCATTTCCGCCGAGGCAATCTTCAGTCCCTCCGGGCCGGATTTGGCAGTTAAAATAGTAGATGTGTGGATGAGATCTTTTAATGTTGCAGATAGTGAAATTAAATTATCTGCATTGTCATCAATCAATAATATTTTAGACATAACATATTCCCTTTATTCTACACGGACTTATGTATTTAATAAATTTCAAGAAACATTTACCCATTTATTTATATGATCAATAAAATCATCAGCATCAATAGGCTTTTTTATATAATCATCAAATCCGGCAGACAAAAATTTCTCTTTGTCACCTGTCATTGCGTGAGCAGTTAAAGCAATAATAGGGATGTTGCTGGTTGCCGGATCACTTTTTAACTTTTTCATTACAGTTATTCCACCTATTTTAGGTAATGTAATATCCATTAATATTAAATCAGGTTTCTTTAGTTTACCAAGTTCTAACCCGGATTTCCCATCAAAAGCTTTCAAAAGCTTACATTTATTTTTTAGAAGAGCTTCTATAACTATCATATTGTCATGATTATCTTCAACAACTAATATTTTAGGGATATCGCTACTTTTTACTTTACCTCTCTTTTTTGCTTTTGGAGAAATAAGTGATACTGTTTTCTCTTTATCTTTTGTTCCTGAATTTTTTGTAGAAATTTTCAACATTCCTTTCACAAGTGAAACAAGCTCTTTCTTATTTATATCCCCTTTGTAAATTAATTGATATACATTATTTCCTTTAATTGTCGCTAATTCTTTATGTGTCAGATCCTTAGCCGTTAACATAATAACCGGGATAGTTTTTGTAAATGCGAATGTCCTTATTTTTTGTAAGAATTCTATTCCATCAATTCCAGGCATCATAATATCAAGTATAAATCCATCGGGGACAGTATTCTTAATGTATTTTAATGCCTCTTTTACATTCACTACCGAGTCTATTATCAGGCCTTCATCTTCCAGCAAATTTTTGATTTGAATTATTGCTACATCATTGTCTTCAACAAGTAAAATTCTTTTTCCGGTTAAATTAATATTCAAATCAGCTTTTTCATAAGATATTTTACTATTTAATTGCGTACCGTTATCGATACTTTGTCGGGATTTAAAATTTCTGATATTATCCGATAATTTTATAGGATGTATAATCGTAAATTTTGATCCTTTCCCAAGTTTACTTTCTACTTCTAAATTTCCACCAAGTTCCTTTATTAATTTATAAGATATTGTAAGTCCCAATCCTGTTCCTTCAAATTGTTTTGTTGATGAACCGTCTGCCTGAATAAATTCATCAAAAATATGTTGGATGTCGGTTTTGGAAATTCCAATACCTGTATCAATAACTTCAACATATAAATTTTCATTATCGTTTCTTGCAGTTACTGTAACACTCCCTTTATCTGTAAATTTGATTGCATTGCCAACAATATTTTCAATAACTTGCAGAAATCTTTTTTGGTCTGTTTGAATATGTGTGATATCGGAAGGAATTTTTTTAACAAGCTCTATCTTTTTTTCGGCAGATAATGGTTCTAAATTATCAACGGCAAGATTTAATATTTCATACAGATTTGTGTCTTCAAAATAAAAATCAAGTTTACCCGATTCTATTTTTGAAAGGTCTAAAATATCATTTATTAAATTAAGAAGATTTTTACCGTTTCTGTCTATCACCCGCAGATAATTAATCTCTTCATCTGAAAGTTTGTCTTTTGTTTGATCCACCAGTACTCTTGACAAAGCAATAACAGAATTTAGGGGGGTTCTGAGTTCGTGACTCATATTTGTTAAGAATTGACTTTTTAATCTACTTGATTCTTCCACTAATTTTTTTTGAGCTTCTAATTCGGTGTTCTGTTCATTCAGTTCTTCGGACTGACTTTGCAATTCTTCAGCTTGCACTTGTAGTTCTTCTGACTTTTCTTGAAGGTTAATATTTGCATTCTCTAATTCCTTTGTGAAGTGTCTTACTTTAATTATCTCTAAAATTCTGCCAAGGGCTGAATTAACAAACGGTGTTGTTTCCTTTACTATCGTAATAAATGAATCGGAATATTTATTAAGACTGCCGAGCACAACTAATGAGTCAATTTCGTTGTCGGCAATAAGAGGGATAATAAGTATGTTCTTGGGAATTATATTACCGGCTACAGTCTTATACAAGAACCTTGTATCATCCGGTATATCCTGTTGCAGTATTACTTTTTTTTCAGCTAATACCTTTCCGAATTCTCCTTCATAATTCCGGACATCAAAAGAATTATTGCCTTCTTCTTCTAAACCAAAAGAAATTAATTTATAAAATTTTGTCCCCGCATCATTAAGTTTAAAATAAGCAGCTACTTCAGAGTTGCTGAAATCCATCAACTCAAGTAATAAAGATTTTGCAAAATCAGTAATCTCATTTTCTTCTACAAGAGCCGAATACAAAATATTTTGGCTATTTGAGACAATAATATTTTGAGTAAGAGAGGATGTCATTGAGTTTATGGAATTTGTTAGTGTAGCGGTTTCATCAAAAGTTTGTATGTCAATTTTAGAATCAAAGTTGCCTTTTGCAATGTTATTAGCGTGGGAAGATAGTTTTACTATGGGTGTTGATATCGTCTTACTGATAAAAAAGGTGACGATGTAAATTAGGAGGGCTGTTACAAGAAATAAGATGAAGAAATCAGAAATCGTTTTACGCATTGGAGCATTTAATTCGTAAAGGTCTTGTTTGCTTACAAAGCCCCAACCGGTTTCAGGTATATATGTATATGCAGTCAAAACTTTCACATTGCGGTAATCTGTTGAAATCTTAATTCCGGTTTCACCATTTACTGCACTTACAGCAGGTTGGGCATTTATCTTTAAATTAAGCGGTGCATTTTCATACCAGCGAAGTTCATTCAAAGCCATCACATTTTTGTTCACAATAAGTGTTTCACCGGTTTTACCTAATCCAACCCTATCCCTCAGCAGGTTAAAAAGAGAATGTTCCAGGTCAATACGTGCAACCAATATGCCTATGATATGGTTATCATTATATTTGGTGCTGAATATAGGTATGGAAAATGTCATGGTTACTTTTGATTTTTCTTTTGAATAGTAAATATCCTTAATAAAAAGTTCTTGAGATTGCATCGGCTTTAAGAAATAAGTATTATTCGATTTGTCTTCACCTTCAGAACTTGTATTGGTAGATATAATAATTTCCCCGTTGAGGGGATTGATTATGAAAAACTCATCATAAGATAAATAATTTTCCAAATAACGAATTAATATCTGCCTGTCATTATTAAGTATTTTAATATCATTTTTATTCAGATAATTTTTATTGATAATATCTTCCAAATTAGAAAGGCTATAATTGGAAGAAGCTGTTTTCATATCTCCTATTCTTTCATCAATCCAAGACTCCAACTGTTTTACTTTTAAGTCACGTATTGCCGTAAGTTTTTCAAATGTTCTAATTTCAATAGCTTTTGCTCTTTGTGTATATGTAATTACTAAAATTATTGATAACGGTATTAACGCAACACAAAGAAACCAAAAAGTTAAACGTGTTTTGATGCTTTTGAATGCAAATTTCTTCATTTGAAACTCCTAATAAATTAGCCGTAGTAGAGTTGTTAAATCGGTTAGTAGGTAATTTGGTAAGTAATACAAATCAACTACTCAACTATCTTCTCTTTCTTCCTCGTAGTAAGATGTTTTATATATCCATTTAGTAATCTTATGATCTCCAATATGTCCGATTTTTATTTTTATAAATATCTTCGTTTATGTACTTTTCATCAAGTGTAACTGTTAAATGATCAACTAACTCACCTTGTTTTTTTATTTCAAATAAAATTATCGACTGCAAATGATAATCCATATTAATGCTCCTTAAAAGCAGTGTCATAGTCAAATTTATTCAGATTATATTTTTTAGGTTGTTTAAAAATTTTTAAGATCAAATTTCGATTAAAGCTTTTACTTACTTTATCCCATCGGCTGCTTGCAGGCACTTTGTTTAATCCTTTAAGGAATCTGAATTCTTGATGAAGTGGACTGTTTATTTGTGTATCATTTTCATTTATAACAATTGAGAACTTAGAATTATATCCTAAAATATCCTTTAGTGCAAGGTCGGCAATTTCTTCTGTGTCTAATATGTCTTTTCCTCCGGTTAATTTTTCCATCTCCGTTAAATTCCATTGACAAGCCAAGAGAAGGTTCCTCCTATCTTTTTTCATCCAGGTAAATGCACGAATAACAGCGGCAAGAATATGATTGACAGCTTTCGGATTGTTTACGGCAAATTTTCTTGAGAAATATAAATACCCGGTTGATATTCTTCTATAGGTCATAAAAAACTTAGGATATTGTTTTAGTGCTGAAGCCACAATCGGTTCCCACGCAGAAAACAAATCAATTTTGTTATTGTGTAATGCATCTGCCATAAACCTAACATCCATGGGAATTAATGTCACTTCGTTATCCTTAATTCCCGCATCATGCAATTGGTCTAAAAGAAAATAATGTGAGATTGATCCGAAGGGATATGCGATACGTTTTCCCTTCATATCATTTGTTAACATCGGCTGGCTTGAAACGATAGAGACATTTCCTTTCTGTAAAATCACCGGTATAATGATATCGAACTCCGATGAGGCAGATAAAGCCGGCATATCACCGCCAACCCCGGCAACCAGTTCTTTTTGTTTTAAGAAAAAGTTAATATCGGCACCCTTGATGTATGGAAAATATGCAATTTTCTTTCCTAAACGTTTAAGGACATTCTGAAGAATTCTATCGCGTTTTATAACTTCAAATATAATTCCGGTTGGTAAGTATAAAGGCTGAAAACCAATATTTATTGTGGTATCATTTTGGGTGTAAATGTATTGAGAATAAATTGGGTGGTTGGGTAAATTTGTCGGTTGACCAAGAGGACTCATTCTCATTTCTTGTTTCGCGGATAAAAAATAGATTAACAATGTAATCCCAATTATTATCAGAGATGAAAGAAGAAGTTTGTTTCTTGTATTAAGGTTTTGTAATCTCATATTGTTAAAATGTTAAAATTCAACTTATTTTTTCTTATATAAATGTAAATATTCGTTTTCCATTTTAAAATATGAAGCAATATTATTAGAAAGATGTTCAACCTTGCCAAGAATTAAATAACCGTTATTAGAAATCGAACATGAAAGTTTATCACAAATTTTTTCTTGAGAGGCCTGGTTGTAATAAATCAATAAATTACGACAAATAACAATATCAAAATCTCCAAAGATACTTTGAGGGGGTGAGAATCCTTTCTTATCAAAAACGTCATATTTTGAAAAAGAAACCATATTTTTAATATCATCCGACAGATAAAATAATCCATCATCTTTTTTGAAATATTTTTGAAGTAGACCATATTTCACACTTTCTACTGCTTCAAAACTATACGTACCTTTTTTTGCTTTAGTTAATGAATCCGTATCAATATCTGTGGCAAACAAATTAAATTCAAAATCAATATCATTTTTTTGAATAAATTCATTAATCAAAATTGCTGTTGAATATGGTTCTTCACCGCTGGAGCAACCGACAGACCAAATTCTTAAGCTTTTTCCTTTCCCTATGTCCTTTTGTGTTAGAATTTCAGGTAATATTATGTTAGCGATATATTCAAATAATAAAGAATTCCTAAAAAATGTAGAATAGTTTATCATTAAGGAATTTATTAGTTCATCTATTTCATCATCTGTATCAAGCAAATAATTATAATATTCTTTAGAAGATTTTATATTTAGTTCAAGCAGACGCCGGTTTAATCTTCTGTTTATTAAGGAAGGGCATAGATATTTAAGATTGAAGTTTCTCTTATCTTTAAGATAAGATGATATGGACAAGACGGTATTATTGTTTAATTCATCCGACATAAAATCATATTAAATAAAAATGTGCTATAATTTAGTGAAATTCGTAGAGAATAAAAATAATCGGCAATCATTATAAGAATGTTTTCTTACCGTTAAATCTGTGTTTTTTATAAAACCAAGAAATCTTGAAAAACAATGAACATTTCTCTATATTTACAAGCTAAAATTGATTGTAAAAAAGTAAAATAGGTAAAAGAGTTCCTTAAATTTTTTGATTATCTAATTTCTTGCCGGGGTGGCGGAATTGGTAGACGCACTGGACTTAAAATCCAGTGGGAATTTTTTCCCGTGCCGGTTCGAGTCCGGCCCTCGGTACAGTATACAAGAAAAAAAATTAGAAACGTAAATCTTTACTTTTGTCGATCCGTTCCGAAGGATTGCCTTTGGTAAAGGTGTCCTATGGAAAGGCATTCCTTTGGGATTTTAATTTTACCTTTTTCTTTTTAAAGTTCTGGGCTCTTAGCTCAGTTGGTTAGAGTGTCTGCTTGACGTGCAGAAGGTCAGAGGTTCGACTCCTCTAGAGCCCACAGTAGTTAGTCGGAGTTGTCTCCGATTTTTTTATGAACAGTAAAATAATATGGAAAATATAAATATTACATTTCCTGACGGTTCGGTAAAGCAATTTGAAAAAGGAATTACTGCTTTCAAAATTGCCGAGTCAATTTCACATCGTTTGGCTGATGATGCTTTAGCTGTTAAAGTTAACGACGAAATAAAAGATATACATAGCAAATTAAATTCCGATTCCACCATTCAATTTTTCACGTTTAAAGATGATGAAGGCAAAGAAGTTTATTGGCATTCAACTTCTCACTTAATGGCTCATGCCGTTAAGGAAATTTATCCTGAGGCAAAGTTTGGTGTAGGGCCCGCAATTGAAAGCGGCTTTTATTATGACATTGATATAAATTCATCTATTACCGAAGAAGAGCTTATTAAGATTGAAGAAAAAATGTTGGAAATAGCTAAACGTAATGACCAATTTATAAGACAAGATATTTCAAAAGATGAAGCTGTTAAATTTTTTAAAGAAAAAAGTGATGAATATAAACTTGAGATCTTATCGGAGATAGATGAAAAATCAGAAAAAGTTAGCTTGTACAAAGAAGGTGAATTTGTAGATTTATGCAGAGGTCCACACTTACCGTCTGCCGGTAAAATTAAATATGTAAAGTTGTTGAATATCTCGGGTTCATATTGGAGAGGGGACGAACACAATAAGCAGCTTCAAAGAATTTACGGGATTTCATTTCCAAAAAAGAAAATGTTGGATGAGCATCTTGCATTGTTGGAAGAAGCAAAAAAACGTGATCATAGAAAATTAGGCAGGGAGCTTGAGCTGTTTTATTTCACTCCAAAAGTTGGAGCGGGTTTACCTTTATGGTTGCCTAAAGGTGCTGTCTTAAGAGAAACATTAGAAAATTTTCTGCGTGAAGAACAAGTGAAAAGAGGATACTTGCCTGTTGTAACACCTCATATCGGAAATATTGAATTATACAAAACAAGCGGTCATTATCCTTATTATAAAGATAGCCAGTTCCCAACTTTAAAATTTGAAAACAGTAAAGAAGAATACTTACTCAGACCGATGAATTGTCCCCATCACTTCCAGATATATTCTTCCAAGATGCGCAGCTACAGAGATCTGCCTCTTCGTCTCGCTGAATTTGGAACGGTATACCGTTATGAGCAGTCAGGTGAATTAAACGGGTTGACACGAGTTCGTTCTTTTGCTGTGGATGATTCGCATATGTTTGTGCGTCAAGACCAGCTAAAAGATGAATTACTTGATGTGATTGATTTGGTACAGACGGTTTTTTCCGCAGTCGGTTTTGCAGATTTTACAACCCAGCTTTCTTACAGGGATAACAATACTGAAAAATACGGCGGCGAAATCGAATTATGGGAAAAAGCTCAAAAAGAAATTAAAGCTGCTGCAGATGAAATGAACTTGAATTATAAAATAGTAGAAGGTGAAGCCGCTTTTTACGGACCTAAAATTGATTTTATGGTTAAAGATGTTCTTGGTAGAAAATGGCAGCTTGGTACTGTCCAAATTGATTACGTTATGCCCGAAAGATTTAATTTGGAATATGTCGGAAGTGACGGACAGAAACATCGTCCGGTTGTTATTCATAGGGCGCCGTTTGGATCACTGGAAAGATTTATCGGTGTGCTTATCGAACATTATGCCGGATATTTTCCTACCTGGCTATCTCCGGTTCAAGTAACTGTTATTCCGGTTTCTCAAAATTACATTGAATATGCAAAAAAAGTTGTAAATTCGTTAAAAGAAAATGGCTTAAGAGTTGAAATTGATGAAAGAAATGAAAAAATTGGTTACAAAATTAGAGAAAGTGAAACAAATAAAATTCCATATATGTTAATAATTGGTGAAAAGGAACAAACAGCAGGTAATATTTCCGTTAGAAAACATAAAGAAGGTGATAAAGGAACTTTGTCTCTAAATGATTTTATTGATAATATTACAGATGAAATAAAAAATAAATTGATTAACTAAAAGAGAGGTATTCAATCGCTAAAAGAAATTTTGTAAAAATAAATGAAGAAATTGTTTCCCAACAGGTAAGAGTAATAGATTTTGACGGTAAACAATTAGGAGTTATGCCAATAAATGAAGCTTTAGAAAAAGCAGAAGAAAGAGGACAAGATTTAGTAGAGATAGCACCGCAAGCGGATCCTCCTGTATGTAAGATTATTAATTATGGCAAGTTTAAATATGAGCAACAAAAGAGAGAAAAATTACAAAGAAAGAATCAAACTGTATCGATTTTAAAAGAAATAAGGCTTCATCCCAATACTGATGTGCATGATTTTGAGTTTAAAGCTAAACACGCAATGAATTTTTTGGAAGAAGGTAACAAAGTTAAAGTTTCAGTTATGTTTAAAGGAAGGGAAATGGCTTATAAGGAACAAGGTGAAGAATTACTTGCAAGATTTGTAGAAAAAGTTGAAGATATTGCCAAAATAGAATCTCCGCTTAAAATGGAAGGGCGGAATATGAATTTAATTTTAGTTCCATTAAAAGCTAAAGGAAAAAAGAAAAACAATTAGGAATAAAAAATGCCAAAAATGAAAAGCAACAAAGGTGCAAGTAAAAGTTTTAGAAAAACTGCCTCTGGCAAAATAAAAAGAAAAAAAGCTTATGCAAGTCATATTTTGACTTCAAAGTCAACAAAGAGAAAGCGTAATTTACGCCACGCTACTCTTGTTTCATCATCAGAAGAAAAGCGCGTAAAAACTATGATACAATAAGATAAAGGATATTTAATATGCCTCGTTCTCAAAACAAAGTAGCTTCTCATAGAAGAAGGAAGAAGATTCTAAAGCTTGCCAAAGGATATTGGGGAGCAAGAAGCAAGGTTTATACTGTTGCTAAAAATCACGTTGAAAAAGGTTTGGTTCATGCTTACAGGGATAGAAGACTAAAGAAAAGAACCTTTAGAAGATTGTGGATTATTCGTATAAATGCTGCTGCAAGACAAAACGGTACAACTTATTCCAGGCTTATGCACGCATTAAGTCTAAAAGGAATAAATATAAATAGAAAAGTATTGGCAAGTTTAGCTCTCGAAAATCCATCTACTTTTAGTGAATTAGTAGAATTTACTAAAAATTAATTCTTTGCCCCCTAATAAATTATTAGGGGGCATCATTTTAAATAATTGACCAATTTCTCTTCGTATTTCTCTAATCATTTAAAGTAGAAAATGCTTCTAAGACTAAATAAAATAATTTACGAGGAGCAAACAAATATACGGGATACATAATGCTTCAAGAAAAAATAGAGCAGATTAAAGAAGATTTTTCAAAAGAAATTTCTAATATAGATAACGATAAACAACTTGAAGAATTAAGAGTTAAGTACTTTAGTAAAAATGGTTTAATAGCTTCTCTGTTCGGTTTGTTAAAGGATGCATCCAAGGAAGAAAAGCCTCAATTAGGAAAAGTTTTAAACACACTTCGGTCAGGCCTGCAAAATCAATTTAATGTTGTAAAGGAGCAAGTATCTAAAGACGGCAGCAGTAAAAGTATTGATGTTGATTTAACCTTACCCGGTATAGAAAGAAATATCGGGAGCAAGCATATTCTAACTCAAACTCTTGATGAAATTAAATCAATCTTTAAAGGTATGGGCTTTTCTGTTTCTGAAGGACCGGAACTTGAATCCGATTACAATAATTTTGAAGCACTTAATTTTCCACCCGATCATCCGGCAAGAGATATGCAGGATACTTTTTTTATAAGCGATGATTTTGTTTTACGCACACACACTTCCCCGGTTCAAATAAGACTAATGCAAGCACAGAAACCACCTGTAAGAGCGATTATGCCGGGACGTGTTTACAGGAATGAAGCTGTTAGTTCCAGAAGTTATTGTATGTTTCATCAAGTTGAAGGATTATATGTTGATACCGATGTGACATTTGCCGAACTAAAAGGAACGTTGGCTTCTTTTGCAAAACAATTTTATGGAGATAACTTGAAATTCCGTTTTCGCCCAAGTTTTTTCCCTTTTACTGAACCGAGTGCTGAAATGGATATTACCTGTTTTATTTGTAAGGGCGACGGGTGTAAAATTTGCAAACATTCAGGTTGGTTGGAAATATTGGGTTGCGGAATGGTTGATCCGAATGTGTTTGACAATGTGGGTTATGATAATGAAAAATATACAGGTTATGCTTTCGGAATGGGAATTGAAAGAATTGCAATGTTAAAATACGGAATAACGGATATAAGAGTTTTCTTTGAAAATGATTATAGATTTTTGAAACAGTTTTAATGCGGAGCTTATAGATTGAAAATTTCACTTAATTGGTTAAAAGAATATGTAGACATCGGTGATATGCCTGTGGTGGAACTTGTTAATAGTTTAACAATGTCCGGTTTGGAAGTAGAAGATTATGTTGATCAAAAAGAAATTTACAAAGATTTCATTGTCGGATTTGTAAAAGAAAAAAACAAACATCCCAATGCCGATAGATTATCACTTTGTACGGTATCAAACGGCAAAGAAGATTTACAGGTTATTTGCGGCGCACCCAATGTTGATAAAGGTCAGAAAATAATTTTTGCTCCGGTCGGTGCGGTAATTCCCAAAGGTAATTTCCAATTAAAGAAAGCAAAAATCCGCGGTGTTGAATCCTGCGGAATGATTTGCAGCGAAGATGAATTAGAACTTGGTGATGATCACGATGGAATAATGGTACTTGATGATTCGCTAATAGAGGGAACACCTTTGTGTGATGCATTGAATTTAAATGATGTTATTATGGAAATTGCAATTACTCCGAACCGCCCGGATGCACTTTCTCATATTGGTGTAGCAAGAGATGTTTGTGCTTTACTGGGAAAAGAGTTAAAAATTCCTGAAGTAAAAATATCAGAAAGTTTAGGTGAAGCTTCAAAATTTGCTGCTGTTGAAATTGAAGATGTAGAAAATTGTCCAAGATATTCTGCTAAGATTATTAAGGATGTACAGATAAAAAAATCACCGGCTTGGTTAGAAGACAAACTAAAAAACATCGGGCTAAGACCGATAAATAATATTGTTGATATTACCAACTTTGTTATGCACGAAACAGGTCAGCCGCTGCATGCTTTTGATTTAAATAAATTAGCAAAACAAAAAATTATTGTAAAAAGCACGGATGAAGAAACGAAATTTACAACTTTAGATTCAAAAGAAAGGACACTGCCTAAAAATACATTAATGATTTGTGACGGAGAGAAGCCTGTTGCTGTTGCCGGCATTATGGGCGGAGAGAATTCCGAGATAAACGAAAACACTAAAGACATACTGATTGAAAGTGCGTATTTCAATCCTTCGTCAATTAGAAGAACTGCAAAAGTACTTCAGTTAAGTACAGATGCTTCTTACAGATTTGAGAGAGGAACAAATCCCAACATTACGGATTTTGCAGCGGAGAGAGCAGCGAATTTAATATCAGAATTATCCGGTGGGACAATTATTGACGGCATACTGGATAACTATCCTAAAAAAATTGAGCCGCAAAATATAATAATACGTTATTCCCGTGTTACAAAATTATTGGGCTACGATATTGACAAAGAAAAAATTAAAAATGTTCTTAACAGTTTGGAATTGAAAATTGTTTCTGAAGATAATGACAATCTAACTGTATCAATTCCCACATTCAGACCGGACATTGAAAGGGAAGTGGATGTGATAGAAGAAATAGCCCGCATAAACGGGTTTGAAAATATTCCGACAATTTCAAAAATATCAATCACACTCGATAAAAAAACTGATGAAACAACATTTGCCGAATTACTAAGAACTACTGCAAATGGTTTGGGTTTTTACGAAATGATAAATAATCCACTTCAGAATAAAGAAACTGCTTCCGTGATTGGTACCCCGGTTTTTGTTAAAAATCCTCAAAGCCTGGATATGGAATGTTTAAGAACGTCTTTAATTCCCGGTGCTTTAAAAGTAGTATCTCAAAATATTAAATACGGTGAAAAAGATTTGCAGCTTTTTGAAATTGGGAATGTGTTTAATAAGCTTAGTGATAAGAAGATATCAAGTGTTGATGATTTTACAGAAAAAGGAAAGTTGATATTTATATTGACAGGTAAATCAAGTAAAAAACAATGGTTTGCAAAGGAAAAAGGATATGATTTTTATAATCTAAAAGGCATGTTAAATAGCTTTGAAAGAAAAATTTCCCTTGACAATGTTTTGAATGATTCCTATAATAATATTGAAAGTAATTTTTATGATTATTTCATTCAAAAAAATTATAAAGAAACACAAATAGGAGAAGGAGGTAAGTTAAATAAAGACCTTCTCAAACAATTTGATATAGCCCAAGATGTATATTTGTTTGAGTATGATTTGGAGTTATTAAAAAGCATAATTCCGGATAAAAAGTATTATATTGAGCCGTTGAAATTTCCTAAAATATACAGGGATTTTGCTTTTATATTTGATAAGGAGATTGATTTTGAAACGGTTAGAGATTTTATAAATAAAAAAAGTTCTGATTTACTTAAATCTATTCGTCTTTTTGATTTATTTGAACATGAATCATTAGGAAGAAATAAAAAGAGTTTGGCGTTTGCCATGGAGTATTATTCCAACAAACGAACGCTGACGGAAGAAGAAGTTGAAAAAGATTTCCGTAGTTTAATTACTGCGGTTACAAATAAATTTGGTGCACAATTAAGAGGTAACTAATTGTCTGAATATACAAAATCCGAAATTTTATTAAATGAGCTAAATACAATAGAGACGCAAGTATCAATTTTAGTTTCTAATTGTAGTGACCTTACTAATAGAAATTTAGATTTGGAAAAACAATTAGAAAGTGCACAGCAAAAGATCTCGGAATTGACTCTGAGGATTGTAGGCATTGAATCGGAGTTATCAGAGATTAAAAATAAAAAAGATAATAATTCTTTGTTTGATTCACTAAGCAGTGAAGAAAGAGCAAATCTTAAATCAAGATTACAGAATTTGCTTACAAGAATTGATTATCATATTAGTTCTTAATATAATATTAAGGATTATAGAAGGATTAGATATTTATGGCGGACAAAAAGAAGCTAAAAGTAAAAATATTTGATACGGAATATTCTCTATTAGTTGAAAATGAAGATATAGCAAAAGAACTGGCTATTTACGTAAATAAAGTTATGGAAGAGACAAAAGAAGAACTTCCTGACCAACCGGCACAAACCATAGCAATTATTGCTTGTTTAAATATTGCTTATGATTTGTTCCTTGAGAAAAATAAAAATCGAGAATTCGTAATACAAGCTTCAGATATAGTAAAGAAAATAAAATTAAATCTTTACGAACCGGAAACATCTAACCCTTCTTAATCTTTTCCGCTCTGTCAGTCTTTAATAAATGAAAAACTAACTTTCATTATTAGGGAGTTTGACTTTCGGCGTCTATTGCAGGCCTCATCTTTCATTTTTTATGAAAGATTTGCTTTTAGCAGCAGTGGAAGCAAAAAGCGTTTGAGCAGGTTCCCACATTGTCTTAATAGGGTTTTTCCTTATTAAAATATGACTGGCAGAAGCGGAGTTTAAATTCAAATACTGGGAGGAAATATGTCTATTACAGAGAATATTATTATGGTGATAGGGATATCTGTTTTTATAGTAGCGTTGTTCTTTTATTTTGGCTGGATGCTTAATGCAAAATTGGGTAAAAAAAGTCTCGCATCAGCTGAAGAAAAAGCAAAACAGATATTAAGAGATGCTGAAAAAGAAGTAAATAATTTAAAAAGAGAAAAACTTCTTGAAGTTAAAGATGAATGGTATAAAAAGAAAAGCGAATTTGACAAAGAAGTTTCTAATAAAAGAAATAAGTTTTCAAATCTTGAGAAACAGTTTAGCAATAGAGAGGTAAATATTGAAAAGAAATTTGACCTTGTTATAAAGAAAGAAAAAGAGATAAAAGATTTTGAGAAGCTATTAAATGAGTCAAAAATAGAAACTGATAAACGTTTAGAAATAGTTAAAAGAACAGAAGAAGAACAGAATGAAAAACTCGAAAAGATTTCCGGGTTTAGCAAAGAAGAAGCTAAAAATATGCTTATTGATAATTTAATGAGAGATGCAAAAGTTGAAGCATCACAGGCTATAAAAGATTTACACGAGAATGCAAAAGCCGAAGCAAAGAGAGATGCCCAGAAAATTATAGTTCAAGCAATTCAAAGAACAGCAGCCGACCATTCTATTGAAACAACTGTTTCTGTTGTGCAGATTCAAAGCGATGATATGAAAGGAAGAATCATCGGTAAAGAAGGGAGAAACATTAGAGCTTTTGAAGCCGCAACAGGTGTAGACGTTATTGTTGATGACACCCCCGAAGCAGTAATACTTTCATCTTTTGACCAGTTCCGTCGTGAAGTAGCAAGGGTTTCTTTAGAGAGATTAATTAATGATGGAAGAATTCATCCAACCAGGATAGAAGAAGTTGTTGAAAAAGTAAAATCTGAATTAGAAGAAGAATTAGTGAGAGATGGAGAAAACACAGTACTTCAATTAGGCTTGCATAATATGCACCCTGAATTAACCAAACACATCGGTCGGATGAGATATCGTTCAAGTTACGGTCAAAATTTATTACAGCATAGTGTAGAAGTTGCTTACTTAACAGGGATTATGGCTGCCGAAGTGGGGCTAGATGTGAACCTGGCAAAACGTGCAGGATTGCTACACGATGTAGGTAAAACTGTGGATAAAAGTATTGAAGGACCTCACGCTTTGATTGGTTATGATTTAACCAAAAAACATAAAGAACATCCTATTGTTTCCAATGCCGTAGGTTCTCACCACGAAGATATAGAAATGGAACACCCGATTGCTCCTTTGGTACAGGCTGCTGATGCTATTAGCGGTGCAAGACCCGGTGCCAGGCGCGAACCGTTGGAAGGTTATGTAAAACGTTTGGAAACACTTGAAGCATTGGCAAAATCTTTTGAGGGTGTTGCAAAAACTTATGCTATACAAGCGGGCAGAGAAGTTAGGGTTGTTGTTGAACAGGATAAAGTTGACGATACACTTGCAGATAAATTAGCTCACGACATTGCCGATAAAATTCAAGAAGAAATGGAGTATCCCGGACAAATAAAAGTTACAGTTATAAGAGAAATCAGAAAAATAAGTTACGCTAAATAAACTTTCATTTTCTAAACATATTTAAATGAATAGTAAAAAACTTAAAATAGCCGTAACAGGAAATATTGGTTCGGGTAAATCAACTTTTTGTAATTATATAGAATCAAAAGGTTACAAAGTATTAAGAGCTGATGATATTGCCAAAGAGATATTGGTAAATGATGAAAATGTAAAATCGGAAGTTATTAGAGAATTTGGTACTGAAACATTTAACGGTAAGGAATTAAATAAAAAATTTCTTGCCGAAACGGTGTTCTCAGACCCGCAAAAAGTTCAATTAATAAATTCTATTATTCACCCTGTCGTTATAAAAAATCTTAATGAACAAATTAATTCATTACTTGTAAATGAAAATATTGTATTTGTTGAAGCTGCATTAATATATGAAGCAGGTATGGAAGAACTTTTTAATTACGTTGTTCTAATTTCCTCTGAACTTAGAAATAGATTTAAGAGAAAAGAAAAAAGTGATAATTATTCTTTTGAAGAATTTAAGAGAAGGGAAGAGAACCAGATAAAAGAAGAAGAAAAAAGTAAAAGAGCTGATTTTGAATTTAAGAATAACGGTAGTATTAAAGAACTTAAACAAAAGGCGGAATTACTTTTATTGGTTCTAAAAGGGATGGTTAATAAGTAGTATGAAATTGATAGCTATTCAAGGTGAAAAAGGTTCATTCAGTGAAATTGCGGCGAAAGGTTTTTTCGGAAAAGATATTAGAGTTTCAACATCATTTTCTTTTAACGATGTTTTTAATAAAGTCAAAAACAAAAAGGTAAACTACGGTATTGTACCTATAGAGAATTCACTTTACGGAAGTATAATCGATTCGCTTGACTTGCTTCAAAAAAATTCTCTTTATATCGTTGGTGAAATTAATCTTCAGATAAGTCACTGTCTGCTTTCCAACAAAAAATATAAGATTGCACAGATCAAAAAAATATACTCCCACCCTCAGGCTTTAGGACAATGCTCAATATTTTTAGGATCAATACATAGAGTAAAAATAATACCGAATTATGATACAGCCGGTTCAGCTAAAATGCTGAACAAAGATCACGATGAAATCTCAGCTGCTATTGCCAGCAAGGAAGCAGCTAAGCTTTACGGACTAAAAATAATCAGATCAAATATTCAGAACAAAAAGAAAAATTATACAAGATTTCTAATTATTGCCAAAAGACCACATAGGGGGAAATTAAATAATCCAAAAACGTCTTTAAGTATTGAACTAAAGAGTATACCCGGAGCCTTGTTTAAAGCTTTAAGTGTGTTTGCTCTAAGAGATATCGACCTTGTAAAAATAGAATCAAGACCTTTACCGGATAAACCGTTTCAATATTTATTTTATATCGATTTTGTAGGTGATGTGAAAGATGAAAAAATAAAGTTAGCCATTACTCACCTTAAAGAAATCTCATCCGGAATAAAATCTTTTGGCACTTATGAAACCGGTAAGCTTATCTCAGAATAAGTATTATTAGTGTAATTGAAATAGTAAAACCGTTAAAGTAAATTTGTTTATTAAATTAAAGGGAATAAATATTGAATCCGCTTAATAGATTGATTGTTGCTATTGTACAATTTATGCCTAAGAAATTAGTATGGAAATTCTCCAAAAGATATATTGCAGGGGCAACACTTCAAGAAGCAGTTGACTTAGTTAAAGGACTCAATAAAAAAGGAATTCTTGCAACATTGGATGTGCTTGGTGAAGCCGTAACAAATAAAGATGAAGCAATAAAATCAAAAGAAGAAGCAAAATGTATTATCGATAAAATCATTTCAGAAAACTTAGATGCTAATCTCTCAATTAAACCGACACAAATGGGACTTAGCATAAATAGTGATTTTGCGTATGAACAAATTTCTGAATTAGTGTCAAAAGTTGAAGAGGTAAATAATTTTATACGCATTGATATGGAAGATTCTCCTTACACAACTTTAACTTTTGATTTATTAAAGAAGCTGAAAGAAAAATACAACAGGGTAGGCGTTGTTGTTCAAGCATACCTTAAAAGAAGCTTGGATGATATTAAAGATTTAAATAAAATAAATACTAATTACAGGCTGTGTAAAGGCATTTATATTGAATCACAAGACATTGCTTACAAAAAGAAAGAAGCTATAAGGGAAAATTATTTAAAGCTGTTGGAAGAAATTATTTCATCGGGCAATTATGTTGGTATTGCAACTCATGATGAATATCTTATTAATGAAGCATATAAAATGATTAAAAAATATAATTTATCGAATGATAATTTTGAGTTTCAAATGCTGCTTGGAGTAAGAGAAGATTTAAGAGATAGAATAGTGAAAGACGGTTATAAAATTAGGGTTTATATTCCATACGGGGAACATTGGTATAACTATTCAATTCGCAGACTGAAAGAAAATCCTGCTATTGCAGGATACATATTTAAAAATTTGTTTTCTTTTAAATGATGAATGTAATAGGAATTGAAAGCTCATGCGACGAAACTTCAGTAGCAATATTATCTGATGATGAATTGCTTGCTAATTTAATTTCCTCTCAAGACTTTCACAAAGAATACGGGGGAGTTGTACCTGAACTTTCGAGCCGCGCACATCTGCAAATTATAACTCCGTTAGTAAAACAAGCATTAACAAAATCCAATTTAGAATTGACAGATATTGATTTAATCTGTGCAACAGCAGGTCCCGGTTTAATAGGAGCTTTACTTGTTGGTTTTACATTTGCAAAAGGGTTGGCACTTTCTCTTAACAAACCTTTCGTTCCGGTTAACCATATTGAAGGACATATTTTTTCCGGTTTTTTAATGGATGAAAAACCTGAATTCCCTTTCTTGACCCTTGTTGTTTCAGGTGGACATACGTTACTTTTGCTTGTTAAAAGCTTTACTGAAATCGTTCAGCTTGGTTCAACAATTGATGATGCTGCCGGTGAATCTTTTGACAAAGTTGCTAAAATGTTGGGACTTCAATACCCGGGCGGACCAAAAATACAGGAGCTTGCCTCAAAGTCAAATGGTACTGATATAAAATTTCCGATTGCAAATTTAAAGCGACCTTATGATTTTTCATTCAGCGGAGTTAAAACTTCGGTTCTAAGATATATTCAAAAAAATAGTGTTGGCGATAAACAATTGGACCAGAAATTGAAAAATGATATTGCTTTGGCATTTCAGAATGCCGTGAAAGGTGCCTTGATACAAAATACTGAAAAGGCTTTACGGGAATTTAAAGTTCATTCTATCTCATTAGTAGGAGGAGTAGCAGCTAATAAAAGTTTAAGGGATTCTATAATAAGTTTAAGTAACAAGTACGGAAAAAGATCAATCATTCCGAAATTAGAATATTGCGGTGATAATGCGGCAATGATAGCATTTAGAGGAATGACTGTATTTAATCAGGGGAAAAGATTTGATTTATCCGGTAAACCTTTTCCGCATCTTTCAAAAGATGGTTTTAATTTTTAATTATTGTATTATCTTGTAATAATAATTAAAAAAAATTTATAAAATTGTAAAGAATAGTTTTAACCATTTCTACCAATTATAATTTGAACTAAATGAATAATAAAGATTATAAATTAATGCTTGAGGATTTTAACGAATTAAACAAAGATGAAAAAGAGAAACTTCTTACTAAGCTAAGAAATGAGATTGATTCTTTGGATGAGAACTTAACAAAATTATTGAGTAAAAGAACTTACTTTTCCGTGATGATAGGGCGTGTTAAACGTGCTTTAAAAATGCCGACATACAATCCCGAAAGAGAAAGAGAGATAAGTAAACGGATAAATAAATTTGCAAAAAAACCACTTAATACTTCAGCTTTAAATCGTATCTATGAAAGGATATTAGACGAATCAAGAGCGATCCAAAAGGATGATATTGAAGAAAATTAAATTGAATACAGAAAAATTAAATAGCAAATTAGAAAAGTTAATTGCTATAGTGAACAAAAAAGAAGTAGTAATTTTTGCAAGTGTTTTTTTAATTGTGTGGATGACTTTATACCTTATCCTTTTTACTCCAAATTATTATGATAAACCATCTCCTATTAAATTTGAAATTCATAATGGAGAACCGTTAAATAGTATTATTAATAGGTTATATGATACCGGAATAATCCCGAGTAAAAAAAATATGTTTTTAGCGAGTTATATTTATGGAGCACAAAACAAATTAAGGGCTGCAAGATATCATATTCCAAACGGATTAAGTTATTTAGATCTGATTGATCTTTTTACAAAAGGGAAAGCAGATTTTTTAAGACGAGTTTATTTAAGAGACGGATTATCCGCCAAATGGATGGCGTATATTCTTAAAAAAAAGATACTTATGGACTCCACTTCATTTGTAAATTTAAGTAAAGATGAAAGTTTTGTTAGAAGTTTGGGATTACAGAGAAATTCACTTGAAGGTTTTCTTATGCCGGGTGAATATGAGTTTTATGAACGGAGCACCGGTAAAGAAGTATTAAAAAGACTGTATAAATCCTTTCAAGAATTTATGGTAGATTCACTTTGGGAGCAAACTAAAAAATCCGGATATTCATTTGAACAAGTTGTTACTTTGGCATCAATTATAAAGGGAGAAACTAATTACAAAGCTGAAATGCCGAAAATTGCAAGTGTGTATTTGAACAGACTTAGAATCGGTATGAGACTTCAAGCGGATCCCACAATACAATTTTTGCAAACAAATGGCTGGAAGAGATTATTATATGATGATTTAAAAATTGATTCACCTTATAATACATATAAATATGCCGGCTTGCCGCCCGGTCCGATAAACAATCCGGGTAAAGCAGCAATATTAGCGGTTTTATATCCTGCCAAAACACGTTTTCTTTATTTTGTTGCAAACGGAAAAGGCGGGCATAATTTTTCAAACAGTTACAATCAACATTTAAGAAATGTAAAAAAGTTTAGAAGATGGGTAAGACAGCAAAAGAGAAAGGCAAAACAAAAATCATAATCATTTTTTTGATTCTTTTGTTTTTATCAGGTTGTGCAATACAGTTGCCGCCGAGTGGGGGAGAGGTAGATAAAACACCTCCAAAAATTGAAGAATCCTATCCGCCAAATGGAACAATTAATTTTTCGGATGATAATATTAGCTTTGACTTTTCTGAATATGTTGAAAAAAGATCTTTCAAAGAAGCGGTTTTTATTTCACCACAAATTGACGGTGAGTTGCAATACAGTTGGAGCGGAACAAATGTCACTATTGAATTCCCCACAAAATTAAAAGCTAATACAACTTACGTAGTAACTATTGGGACAGATGTTGCTGATGTTCATAATCGAAACAAAATGGCTCAATCTTTTTCTTTAACATTTTCTACAGGTAATGAAATAGATAAAAGATCAATCGGTGGAAAGGTTTTTGATGATAATCCTTCCGGTGTAATGATTTATGCTTATAAAATAAAAGACGATACTTTGGACCCCCGCACAGTTAAACCGGACTATATTACACAAACCGGGAAAAGCGGTTCATATAAACTTGATGGGGTATCAGCCGGTAAATTCAGAATATTAGCTGTCCGGGATAAATTTAAAGATTTTTTATTCCAACCAAAACAGGATGAAATTGGGATAAGCAATGATGACATCACCTTTACAAAAAATGATACTACGGTTAAGAATGTAAATTTCAAATTGACAAAGATCGATTCCGAACCTCCAAGAATAATGAAGGCAATCATGACGGATCGTACACACATTGTTGTAGATTTTACGGAAGATTTAGCCCAATCTTCTGTGAAATTAGGTAATTTTTCTATTATAGATTCCACACAAAATAAGATGTTTTCTTTCAAAAACATTTATAGGAAGTATCCTAAAAAAAATCAAGTGATTTTAATTAATGATAACCAATTAGATAGTAAGTCGAACTTATTTTTAACTGCTTCAAATTTAAAAGATGTACAAGGCAATACAACTGAAAAAGATTTTGTAAGTTTAATCTATAGCGATAGAGAAGATACTTCAAAGCCGGATTTGATTACTACCTTTCCTCCTTTGGGGGATAGTGAAGCAGATTATGTCGGACAAAAGTTTGAATTTTATTTCTCCGATTATTTTGATACTTCAACTGCTAAATCCGGGATAGATTTTACGGATGCAAACAGCAATAAAATTCCATTCAGCATAAATTTTTTTGATGATGCTTCGTTTTCAGTTAAAGCCGATATTGACTTATTACCTGTAAAAGATTATGAAATAATAATCAATCTTTCAAAGATTAGAAACAAAAACCGTGCATCTGCCGACTCGGATTATGTATATAAATTTACAACGATTAATGGACTGAACTTTTCCGGTGTTTCCGGCGAAATAAAAAATCTAAATACAGAAGACCCTGTTTATATTATTTTAAGCGGGATAGATAAAAGCAAAAAGACTTACAAACAACTTTTAAGAACAGACAGAAAATTTATTTTTAACAGGGTGGTCTCGGGAAGTTATAAACTTTGGAGTTTTATAGATTCAGATAAAAACGGGGAGTATAGTTTTGGTACCGCTGTACCTTTTAAACCGAGTGAAAAATTTTCATATCTCAAACCTACTTTAAAATTAAAACCGAGATGGATGCAAACAGATGTGATTTTTGATTTTTTTAAAAAATAAAGTAGAGACATATTAAAATACGCCTCTACATAAAAGATTTAACTTCTCAATTTATTATTAACAAGTTTACTTATTTCAGCACAAGATTTTTTTACTTCTTCATAAATTATTTCTGCTCTTTTCAAAAATTCATTACCTAAAGTCCGGTTGGATAAGGAAGTACAATTAATCAAAACATTTAAGAACGCACCTTCGGCAGCAGTGTTTACAAGAGAAGCAGCAACACCTGCATCTGAAAGTGAATTCTGATTTCCTTTGATAACAATGGTTTTAATATTTGGAAGAATTTTTTTGCATACATTTACAACCTCTGAGGGAACTTCCGCCGCACCAAGAGTAGCTTCGTCTATTTTTGCGGTTCTTTCAAGTTTTTCTTCGTCGGTTTCTTTTGGCAATTTAAAAGCTTCCATTACCTTGTCAAATGCTTTGTTGTCTTCATCTGCTAATTCGGAGAATCTATTTTTAAGATTTTCCAAATTATTTTTTATTTCTACCATCTCTGATTCCACATCAACATATTTCTTTTTTCCAATGGTAAGATTGCAGACCATTATTGATAAACTTGCAGCTAATACTCCGCTGAATGCAGAAACATTTCCCCCGCCCGGTGTAGGGGCTTTTGATGATATACTTTCTAAATAATCATTTAGTGTTATTGTGTAATCCATTTTTTGTTCTCTTATTTTTTGTTATTAAAATTATTCTATAATGACATTTTTAAATTTTTCATATATTTCTATTTGTTAATTCCACCTACGCTAAAGCTTCTGTGGATAAATGTTAAATCATATATTCAATAATTTTTTTATTCTTTTCAAACGGCGTAATGCTGTTAAGTCCCAACTTTTCAATTGTTAGGTCTACCAATTCATCTTCTGTTGCCGATTCGTTTTCGGAATAATATTTCCCTGCTAATAACATTGCGTCCAAAGGTACCAAACCGACAACTTCACTACCCATAACTTCAACTCCGAGTCTATCCGCCTCTTTCTTAACTTCTTCAAATGCAACGTGCATCGGGGTAACGGTGTAGTTTGTTAAGTTCATCGAAACCTGGGTTATATTATGTTTCTCGAGTGCAACACCCATACCTTTTACGTTTTTCAATCTGCCGGGAATGCGAACGGTTTTACCTTCCACTTTAATAATTTTACCTTCTTCGTTTCTTTTAGGTTTACCGGATTCTCTTAAAACTTCTGCTATTTCTTTTGAATATTTTGTATCGGTAGATTTTATATTAACATTATACGCAATTAAAAAAAATCTTGCACCTGTAACTAATGCACCAAGCTTAGGATTAAAAACAGCTTCACCAAAATCCGGTGCCCATTGCTCATCTTTTAATTTTTCTTCAAGTCCTTCGTATTCACCCTTACGAATATTTGAAAGATTCCGTCTCTCCGGTTTTCTTGCCGATGCTTCGTATAAATACACAGGCAGATTTAATTCTTGAGCAACGCGCTTACCGAACTCTTCTGAAATTCTTACACAATCTTCAGTCGTAACATTTTTAACCGGTATAAATGGAACCACGTCTATTGCACCAAGTCGGGGATGCTCACCTTTTTGGTTACGCATATCAATATTTTCTGCTGCTGCTTTACAGGCATTTAATGCACCTTCTATTATGCCGTTTTCATCTCCGGCTAAAGTAACAACAACTCTATTATAGTCGGCATCGGGTTCTAAGTTTAATAATTTAACACCTTCGGTTTTGTTTAACGAATCCCTTATTGCATCAAAAGTTTCGTTTCTTTTTCCCTCACTGAAATTTGGTACACACTCAATAATTTTCAAAATTATCCTCCGTTTTTATCAAAAATAATTTTACCTTTTTTGATTGTTTTTATGTTTAAATTTTCTGTCGTTTGATAAATTAAATCAGCGTAATTATTTGTATCATAAATCGAGAAATCAGCCTGCTTTCCTATTTCTAAACTTCCCAATTTATCACTTAAATTTAGTGCTTTCGCGGAATTGATTGTATAAGCTGAAATTATCTGTTCGATGCTCATTCCCAATTTTACTGCCGCCAAACTCATTATAAAACTGATGTTGGAAATATTGGAAGAACCCGGATTAAAATCTGTTGCCAAAGCTATTATTGCATTATTATCAATCAGTTTTTCAGCTGGTGCATATTTATGATTAAGAAAATAAGATACCCCCGGCAATAAAACACAAACCATTTCTATATTGGAAAGTTTTGAAATTTCGTCGTCGGGTATTACTTCTAAATGGTCTACGCTAATTGCATTATTTTTTATAGCCGCATCAATTCCGCCGATGCTGTTAAATTGATCTGTATGAAGTTTGCATCTCAATCCCAATTCATTTGCTTTATTAAAAATCAAATCAACTTCATCTTTTGTAAATGCAGTGGATTCACAAAAAGCATCGCAGGTGTCAGCAAGTTTTTCTTTGCTCACAGCCGGTAGCATTTTATCAATAATTAATTTTATATATCCGTTTCGATTGGAAGAAAATTCTTTTGGGATTGTATGTGCGCCTAAAAATGTTGAAAGAATATCAATGGGGAATTTATCATTAAGGTGATTGATTACTTTTAAAAGTTTTATCTCGTTTTCAAAATCAAGTCCGTAACCGCTTTTAATTTCTAAAGTAGTAACACCCTGTTCAATAAAATGCTGAACTCTTTTAGAAGCAATATTAATCAATTCCGTAAAGGACGTTTCCCTTACGGAGTTAACGGTTTTGTTTATTCCTCCACCGTTTCTAAAAATGTCTTCGTAAGAAACTCCAGCTAACTTTTGTTTAAATTCATCTGCACGTGACCCTGAGAAAACAAGATGTGTGTGGCATTCAACTAATCCAGGCAATACAATATTATCTTCTGCATTAATAATTTCGTCAAATTGATTTTTATTAACGGAAGTGTTTGGTACAAAATCTTTGATAATATCTTTTTCAATAACTATTGAATGGTTTTCGATCAGCTCAATTTTGTTTAAATCATTACCTCTCTTGTATCCTACACCGTTTGTATCTGCCGTTATTATTTGTGATGGATTTAAAATTAGCCGATGCATTAGAATTTCATATTTGTGTTAGCGATAATGGTTTATTTTTTCTCTAACTATTCTTGCATAGTTATAACCCAACTGTTTTAATTTGAAAGTTAAATCTTCAGCTAATGAATGAACAGTAAAATCACCGATTTGTACTTTATAAAAAGGAGGGTCAAATAAAATGTGAACATGTTTCTGACTTATTTTTGGTAGAACTCTATTCTTCATTCTTCTTGCTTGTTCAAGGTTATCAGTTGACAAAATTTGAACTCTAAAACCTGTTGTTTTTTTAATAACATTTGAAGTGTCGGTTGAAAAATTATTATTATAACCGTACCAAATATTGAGATGTGAAGATTGAGTTGTATTGGTATTAGGTTTAACTTTTATCTTTGTTCTGTAAGGCGTAATAATGAAGTCTTCTTTAATGTTTTTAATGCTCATTTTTTTATTTGTTTTTTTAACGGTTTTATTCTTTTTACTTATTTCGGTAGAAGAACCACAAGAATTTAGCAAGATTAAAGGTATCAAAAACAACAAACATGTCGATAAAACTTTACGCATAAATAGATACAAATTTTTAATTGATATAGGTTCAAAACATATAAGAAATCTTGACAAGTGTCAAAGTAATTCCAAAATGTAATTGTAACTTTGTAGAGCGACGAGGTTCGTCGCTTATTTTTCAGCTCTTTTTGAGCGAGCAACCTGCTCGCTTTACAAACGTCAAGGTAAACCTGCTCGCTTTACAAAACAATCTGTCTATGTCGATTTTGGAATGAAAAATTGTATTAATAACCTCCGATGTTTTCCAAATTAAGTAAACGATTTGATAAAGTATGATTAGGAATATAAAAGATGTAACATCGGAGGTTGCTAAAAAATATTAAAATATCAGTAGAGACGATTCGTTGAGTCGCCTAAGGGAATAACTTTTCTTCTTGGCTGACATACCTGCCCGTTTTTTTTTCGGTGACAGCTCCGTGACAAAGAAGTATAACTATTTAATAATAGAGATGAAGGGTATGCCAATCGAAATATGATAACAGAACTAATTAATATAAGTAAAGTGAAATAAAAAGCAAACAAATTTTTGAGTAAGAGACTATTTTTTTGTAAATTTCGATATTCCTAAAAAAAATTTTAGAAAAATTATGGCTGCAAAAAAATATAAAATTCTATTTGTTACTTCAGAAGTTGTTCCGTTTGTTAAAACGGGGGGATTAGCGGATGTTTCTGCTGCCCTTCCTCAAATGTTAGCCGAAATGGGGCACGAAGTTAGAATTGTTGTACCGAAATATGGTGCAGTAGATGATAGAAAATATAAAATACATGAAGTTGTAAGACTAAAAGATCTGCAAGTAAAAATTGGAGATAAAGACGTAACTTTCTCAATAAAATCTTGTTTCTTGCCGGGGCAAAGAGTTAGAGTACAGATTTATTTTCTTGATAACGAAGAATATTTTAGAAGTAGAAACAGTTTATACTCAGACCCACTTACCGGTAAAGAATATTCCGATAATGACGAAAGATTTACATTACTTTCAAAATCTGTTTTTGAACTTATTAGTAAACTTGGCTGGGAACCGGATTTAATTCACTGCAATGATTGGCAGACAGCTTTAATACCTGCTTATCTTAAAACTCTATATAAAGATGATGAATTATTTTCAAAGTTTAAAACTCTATTTACAATTCACAATTTAGCTTATCAGGGTGAGTTTAAAAAATCTGCATTTAATACTTTTGGCTTGGATGAAAAATTAAATTCAGAATCCGGCTTATTGAAAAACGGAAAAATAAATTTAATGAAAAGCGGTCTGCTTTATGCAGATGTAATAAATACAGTTAGTAAAACTTATGCTGAAGAAATTAGGACAGACGATGAATACGGTGCAGGGCTTAAAGATATTTTAGCGAAACGTAAAGATGATCTTTACGGAATTGTTAACGGAATTGACTTTAAAGTATGGAACCCTGAAAAAGATAAACATATAAAGAAAAAATATACAATTAAAAACCTGGACGCTAAAAGAATTAATAAAGAAGTATTGGCTGAAAAATTTAATTTTGAAGTTAGTGATGAAATCCCGATCATTGGTATTATTGCTAGAATGTATGACGCTAAAGGTTTTGACCTAATTAAAAAAGCCTTTGCAGAAATTATGAAATTAAATATACAAATGGTCTTACTTGGAACCGGTGATCAAAAATACCATACCTTCTTTAATAAAATGAGTTCAAAATATGAAGGTAAATTTGCATGTTATTTAGGCTTTAATGATGAATTAGCTCATATTATTGAAAGTGGTGCCGATATGTTTTTGATGCCCTCTCAATATGAGCCTTGCGGTTTAAACCAAATGTATAGTTTGGTTTACGGAACCGTTCCAATTGTAAGAGAAACCGGGGGATTGGCAGATACTGTTATAAGATATGATGAGAATAAAGGTGATGGCAATGGCTTTATGTTTAAAAAATATAACGCTGAGGAAATGCTTAAAGAAATAAAGAGAGCAGTGAATATTTATAAAGATAAAAAAATATGGCAGAAGATTATGAAAGCCGGTATGAAATCTGATTTTAGCTGGAAATCGTCCGCAAAAAAATATATCGATCTTTATAAAACAATTCTTAATAGCAATTAATGCCTAACTATGCTATTTTTCTCGATAGAGATGGAACTATAAATGAAGATCCTGGGTATCTTGGTGATTCAAATAAAGTTGTTTTATTACCAGGTGCAGGGGAAGGGCTTTCATTATTAAAAAAAAGATGTAATCTTAAATTAATTGTTATTTCAAATCAATCTGGAATTGCACGAGGAATTTTGACCGACGAGATGGTAAAAAACATCAACAATAAAATAAACGAATTATTACAGAAATTTAACGTACAGATTGATGATTTTTATTATTGTCCTTATCATCCTGAGTTCAGTAGCGAGGAAGAATGTCGGTGTCGTAAACCCTCAACAAAGCTGATTAAAGAAGCCGCAAAAGATCATAATATCGATTTAAGTAAATCATATTTTATAGGTGATATGGTTACTGATATTGAGTGTGGTAAGAATGCCGGATTAAAAACAATTTTAGTAAAAACCGGAAACGGAAAAAAATCTTTAGATGTCTTGAAAATGCAAAATAATTTACCCAGTTTTGTTGCTCAAAATTTATTGGATTCTTTTAATTTTATTCAGAATGATTTTTTGGGAGTGTCATAATTGACTAAACGACTATTCTTAATTTTGTTAACCGGTATTGTTTTTTTTCAATTATCGTCGTGCAGTGATGCGCCAAAAAATTTTGGTGTTGATATCTTAAGTTCAGATTTTATAGTCTTAGATACACTTAATACTACTAAAGATTCCGTTGCACAAATTTCAACAACATTTAAGACAGTAACGCCTCTCGGTGCTTCACAGAACTTACTTGTTGGAAAAAAAGATAACGTTAACGCATCATTCTTAATCAAATTTATACTTCCTTTAGCCGACTCTATAAAAACGGGTATTTCATCAGGAGCCGTAATCATTACAGAAGCTAAGGTTAAATTAATTAATACTTATCAATATGGTGACAGTTCGGCTGCCTTTGCAATAACAGCACACAAAGTCACTTCGGATTGGTCTTCAATTGGGTTTACATCCGATAGTTTACCGAATTTGATGTATGATTTTGCAAACGTAAGTTCCGCATTAAATCTAACTGATTCAATAAAGACATTTAATCTTGATGTAAATCTTATTAAATCTTGGTTCCAATCTGTAATTGATACTTCTTTGAAAAGCAATAAAGGTCTTTATGTAGAATCGTCTCCAATTTCTCAAAAGGTACTTGGCTTCCAGGCGAAGACTTCATTTTCAATCAATCAACCTGAATTACACGTGATAATAAATAAACCGGGTGTTTACACGGATACTTTAAAATTTACCCCCGAAGCTGATGTAAGTATAGTCTACGGAAATTTACCGGCGATAGGCTCAGGAGAGATGGCTTTGCAATCCGGGTTTGTTATAAATTCAAAGCTCTGGTTTGATATCTCATCTTTACCCAAGAATGCTATTATTAACAGGGCAAGACTTTTTCTTACATCCGATTCTATGTTAACAATTAAAGGAACAAATTTAGTAGATGCAATTTTAGTAAGTAATATTGTTGATAGTACTACAAAAGTTATTGATTCAACCCTGACTCAAAAAAATCTAACTCCTAATGGAAATACTTATTCCGGGTTAATTACATCATTTGTTCAAACTTGGTTAAATACCGGTAAAAATGAAGGGATGCTTTTAGCACCCGTTGAGGGAATTAACGGAGTCGATTTATTTGTATTAAAAGGCAGTAATGCACCGGTTTTAGCTGACAGACCAAGATTAGAAATAATTTATACAACTAAGAAATAGAATGAATTATATTAGAAGTTACATTTTTACATTAGTCCTATTACTCCAATTAGTTACACCTGCACAGATAAGTTCTAATTATACAAAATTTGGAGTTGGTGAAATTATTTATTCTTATTCAGGAAGAAATATAGGACTTGGAGGTCTCGGTGTTTCTGTTCTAAATGGAAGTTATCTTAGTTTTGTAAACCCTGCAAGTTTAACAAAATTAAGACTCACAAGAGTTGAGTTCGGTGCTAATCTTAGCGGTTCATTTTTATCTGATAATACTAATAAGGGATTTTATGCCAGCGGTCGATTTGACGGTGTTAGCTTGGCTTTCCCTGTAAGCACAGCTAACGGTATAACTTTATCCATGGGTTTATTACCATTTTCAAACGTAAATTATTTAGATGTTAAAACTATTACACCTAATGGAGATCTCTCTGAAAGGTCTGTTACAACTTATAAAGGAACCGGAAGTCTTTCCAAATTATTTTTAGGAACTTCAATTAAAATGCCGTTTGATTTTAGCTTTGGTGTATCAATGGATTATTATTTTGGGAGTTTTACATATTATTCTCGGATAGAATTTCCTAATAATATATCTAAGAATAAATCTGAATACAATAACAAAAGACGACCCGGCGGGCTTGGAAGTACTATAGGTATAATAACTCCTGATATTTCAAAATTATTTTCCTCTAATCTTTTATCTGAATTTAGATTAGGATTTTCCGTAAATCTTTTTTCTGAATTACCCACAGATACATTGTTAATTAGAACTTCTGTCCTCGGAATTGATACCTTATCTAATGAAAAAGTAAATATGCATTTGCCGACGAGAATTTTTGCCGGTGTGAGTTTTATAGTTAATAAAAAGTATCTATTCACATTTGACTATACTGAACAAAAATGGGCAAATTATACTTTTAATGGTAAAAAATCAGATAATTTAAGAGATTCATATCGTTACAGTTTTGGAATTGAACACGATAATCAGAACAAAGGTGCGGGTTTAAATAGGGAACATATGGTTTGGCGTCTCGGTGTAAGTTACGAAAAGACACAATACAGATTTAACGGTAAAGGCATAAATCAAATAGCAATTTATTCCGGTTTATCTTTACCTTTAAGTCTTAAAAATTCATTAGATTTAGCACTTGAATATTCAATTAGAGGAACGACTAGTTCAAATTTAATAAAAGAAAATCGTATAAGATTTAGTGTTGGATTAAGTTTGGCTGAACTTTGGTTCATTCGTAGAAATAGGTAAATTAAACAACAAATACAGGTATAACATTGAATAGATTAACGAAATATGCATTGGGGATAATTATTTTATTATTTGTTTTCACTAATAATAATTTTGCATCTGATCTTAAAATAAAATATAATTTTAATACCCCTGCTGACTCAGTTAACTTACTTGAGCAATACAGTTTATTTTCAGAGTATTATAAAAATAAAGACTTTGAAAGTGCTTTACCTTACGGTTGGAAAGTACTAAGTATTAACCCTAAGAAATTCGGTAAATGGATTTTTTATAAAATGGAAGATATCCTTTGGCAATTACACGATTCTTCAACAGTAAGTCCTAAAGAGAAGAAAGCAATAAATGATACTATTATGTATGTATATGATCTTGCATTAAAATATGATACCTCCTCTGCAAATTTTTTCCTTCCGAGGCGAGCTTTTGTTGCAGAAACCTGGCTTAAATTACCTCCTGCAAAAGTAATTGCATATTACTTGGAAGCAATTAAAGCCAATCCTAATATTTCTACATACTGGATTAACAGGCTTGGCCTGGTTTATAAAAATAATGCATCAGATAAAAATGATTATAAAGAGAAAGCGATTGAGCTTTATTCTAAATTAAGTGAAAAAGAACCTAATAATCCTGAATGGAATGCACAGTTAGAATCAATGGTTGAGAATATTGATCAACTTGTTCAACTTACTAAAAAGGCTTGGGATCAGGACAAAAATAATCTTGCCAAAGCTTGGAAATATGTTTCAATTGCACAAAGAGCCGGTGAGTATGATAAAGCTATAGTAGGATTAGAGTTCTTGGCGTCCAAAGCTCCCAAGACAATAAATTATTGGACCCAGTTAGCAACAGCATATCTGAAAGTTGGAAATTTAAAGAAAGCTGAAGAAGCTTATAAAACTTTAATAAAATTAGAACCCGGTAAAAAAGAAAATCACTTGAACTTGGGAATAATTTACAAAGACGGAGGAAAGTTTGCCAAAGCAAGAACAGAATATATTAAAGCTTATGAGTTAGATAAAAGTTGGGGATTACCAATTTTTTATGAAGGATTGTTGTATGAGTTAAGTGCAAGAAAACGTAAATTCGATTTTCAAGATAAACTTGTTTACTTGTTAGCAGTTCAAACATATCGTAAAGCTTTAAGAATTGATCCCACGCTTGACCAAGCAAAAGCCAGGTTAAAAGCTTTATCTTCTTCTCTTCCTACTAAAGAGGATTATTTCTTTAGAGGATACAAAAAAGGGACTACACTTAAAATAAAAGGCAAATATTTTGAATGGATAAAACGAAGCGTAACCGTAAGGTGATCCTCTTTATATAGAATGTTTTTTAAAGGTTTCAAGATTTTATTTTGAAACCTTTTTTTTGTATTGAAGTTATCAATGACTTTTAATTGTAGATAAGAATTTGATAAATAGTTACATTAGAAATGTTAATTTTTTAAAAAAATACAACTACAGAAGGTAATGCATTGCAGACAGATAAAGAAATATCAAAAGTACTTGAACTAGAGACAAAAAGACAATTAGAAAACCTTGAATTAATAGCTTCGGAAAATTATGTAAGCTCTGCGGTATTAGAAGCAGCGGGTACAATATTAACAAATAAATATGCTGAAGGTTATCCCGGTAAAAGATATTACGGCGGTTGTGAGTTTGTTGATATGGCTGAAGACATTGCAAGGGATAGATTGAAAAAATTATTTAATGCTGAATATGTAAATGTGCAACCACATAGCGGTTCGCAGGCTAATATGGCTGTCTTAATGACCCTATTAAAACCTGGAGATAAATTTTTAGGATTAAGTTTAGCACACGGAGGGCATCTTACACACGGTTCACCGGTTAATTTTTCGGGTCAACTTTATCAGGCTGTTGGTTATAATCTTAATAAAGAAACCCAAATGTTGGACTACGATCAAATTGCCGATTCAGCAAAAAAAGAAAAACCTAAATTAATTATTATGGGAGCTAGTGCTTATTCCCGTGAATGGGATTATGAAAAATTCAGAGAAATTGCTGATTCTGTGGACGCATATTTAATGTGTGATATGGCGCATCCGGCAGGTTTAATTGCAAAGGGGTTGTTAAACAATCCGCTGCCGTATTGCGATGTAGTAACATCAACTACGCACAAAACTTTACGTGGACCCAGAGGCGGTGTTATTTTAATGGGTAAAGATTATGAAAATAGAATGGGAGTTATAGCCCCCAAAAGCGGAAGAGTTAAGATGATGTCCGAATTAATTGACAGTAAAGTTATGCCGGGAATTCAGGGTGGACCTTTAATGCATATAATAATGGCTAAGGCTGTTGCTTTTGGTGAAGCTTTAAGTGATTCATTTGAACAATATGCTAAACAAATTATAAGTAACTCAAAAGCTTTAGCAGCAAAATTAAGTGAGCATGGTTTTAACATTATTTCAGGTGGGACTGACAATCATTTAATGTTAATTGATTTAACCAATAAAGATATCACAGGAAAAAAAGCCGAGATAGCTTTAGGCAAAGCAGGTATAACCGTTAATAAAAACATGATTCCATTCGATGAACGAAGCCCGTTTATTACCAGCGGAATTAGAGTTGGTACGGCAGCCGTAACTACAAGAGGTATGAAAGAAAATGAAATGGGTATAATAGCCGGGTTTATAAATAGGGCAATAACAAACTATGAAAACGAAGACGAATTAAATGCGATTAAAAAAAGTGTAAAGGATCTTTGTTCAAATTATCCATTATTTACTAATAAATAGAATTAAAAATTGTCAGAAAAAGAAATACCAAAAGATTTGGACGAAGAAGAACCCCAAGGTTCTATGACATTTCTTGAACATCTTGAAGAATTTAGATGGCGGTTAATTTATTCCTTTTTAGGGATAGTTGTTGCTACAATTATAAGCTGGATTTTTATTGATTATTTAATAAACGTAATTTTATTAAAACCGGCAGAAGATTCCGGAATAGTTCTTCAAAACTTGAAACCATTTGGACAAGTATATGTTTATTTAGAAGTTGCTATAATTGCAGGTATAGTTTTAAGTATACCAAATATATTCTACCAGTTTTGGAAGTTTATAGTACCGGCATTAAAAGAAAATGAGCGGAAATACATTTCTGTTATTGTTATTTTTTCTTCGATATGTTTTATTATCGGTATTGCATTTGCATATTTTGTAATACTACCTTTTACTTTAAGTTTTGCTGCAAATTTTGGTTCGCAGGAGATAAGTAATCAATTTGCATTAAATGAATATTTAAGTGTAATTCTCAGTGTTATGTTGGGTGCCGGGGTAGTGTTTGAGCTGCCAATGGTAACCTACTTCCTGACTAAAATAGGAATACTTACCCCTATGTTTATGGCAAAATATAGGAAATATGCACTTATAATAATTCTTATCATATCAGCTTTTTTAACTCCTGCAGATGTAGTTTCACAAATTATATTAGCAATACCGCTTGCCTTTTTGTACGAAATCAGTATATTAATTTCAAAATTTGTTTATAAGAAAAAGTGATAAAACCTAAACTTAAAGAAATAAGTTATCCTATTAACTCTGAACTGGAAGAGTTTAATAAAAGATTTAAAGAATCTATGCACTCAAAAGTTGGGTTAGTAGATTTAGTAACCCGGTATATCTTAAGGCAAAAAGGGAAAAAAATCCGTCCGCTTTTGGTTTTGCTGTCTTCCAAAGTAGCCGGAAGTATTAATGACCGAACATACCGCGGTGCGGTTTTGGTTGAGTTATTACACACAGCTACTTTAGTACACGATGACGTTGTTGATAATGCTGATAAGCGTAGAGGGTTTTGGTCAATAAATGCTGTCTTTAAAAATAAGATTGCTGTCTTGATGGGGGATTATCTTTTATCCAAAGGATTGATGATAGCCGTTAAAGGTAAGGATTACGACTTCTTGGAGGTAATTACAAATACTGTTAAGAGAATGTCGGAAGGTGAACTTCTTCAAATAAAGAAAACAAGGAAACTGGATATTGATGAGGAAACATACTACAAAATAATTTCCGATAAGACTGCGTCTATGCTTGAAACTTGCTGCCAAATTGGTGCAATGAGTACAACCGATAATCCTGATTATTTAAATGGAATGAAAATTTTCGGAGATAAAATAGGGATGGCTTTTCAGATAATAGATGATGTTTTGGACCTTAACGGAAAAAGCCATGTTATAGGCAAACCTGTTGGGGGTGATATAAAAGAAAAAAAAATTACATTACCATTAATTTATTCACTGAATAATGTTCCAAAATCCGAGGCAAACAAAATTAGAAAAATTATAAAGAAAGGCAACAGCAGGGAAGATGTTCAAAAAGTTGTCGATTTTGTTAGAGCAAATAATGGTATTGAATTTGCGTTAGAGAAAGCAAATTATTTTTTAGAATCCGCAAGAGAAGTGTTAAAAATCTTCCCTGTTTCACCATCCAAAATTGCTTTAGAATCTTTAGTCGATTTTATTGTTAATAGAAAAAATTAATCCCAAACTTAAATTCATAATTTCTAACTTATCATTTCTCATTCTTTCTTTCATTGTTATAATTAAATCCTTTAATCGGTGTCCTTAAAGTAAGGACAGGGCAGGGAGCTTTTCTAACAACCTTTTCAGCAGTGCTGCCGAATAATATTTTTTCTATCCCGGAATGACCGTGAGAAGAAATAATTATTAAATCAATATTTTCTTCTTCTGCTGTTTCTATAATTTCGACAAATGGTTTGCCTGTTTTAATTACTGTGTCCACATCTATATTAGAAGGTATCTCTCTTTCTATAAAATGTTCCAGGCTTTCTTTGGCGGTTTTTGTTAATTCATAATCGGTGGGTGGAATGCTTATTTGAGTTGCACTAAAATCAGGCGGGTAAATTACAGGTTCAATTACATAAATAAGTGTAAGTTTTGCATTAAAATATTTTATAAAATTAATTGCATAGTTTAATGCATCTTTAGAATAATCGGAAAAATCTATAGGAACTAAAATTTTTTTTATATGAGGTTCCATCTCTATTTACTCCTATTTTATTTGTTGATGTTCTAATTCCGCGTTCACTTTTCTTAAACGTGCAGCTATAATTTCTGAAATACCTCTCATTATTTTTATTCCTTTCTTCGGAAGTTTCTCAATGTAATCTTCTAAGTCCGGTTTAAAAATGACAGCTAATTTTGTGTCTGTAATCGCTATAGCCGAAGCAGATCTTTTTTCGCCATCAACAAGAGCAAGCTCGCCGAAGAAATCTCCCTTCTTTAATTTAGCCAATGATTCGGCTTTCTTTGATGTTCCTTCTCTTTTAATTTCAACTTCGCCGTCTCTAATTAAATACATTCCTAAACCAGGGTCACCTTGATAAAAAATATATTCACCCGCAACATAAATTCTATTATGAACAATATTAAGCAGAAGGGAACAATCTCTTTTACTCAAATCCTTAAATAAAGGTAAAGCTTGCAAAGCTTCCCTTAAATTTGATTCATCCGTATTTGAAGTAAAAAAATTTGTCCAAAAACTACTGTGAATTACTTGTTGCTTGTTGTCCATATTTATTCCTTGTTAAATTGTTCCGCTTTCCGCTACACGCCATAATTTTTGGCAAGGGAACCTATTTTCATAAAAGGCTCGTCCAATAACCACAGAGTCAACACCAATATTACATAGATTCTGAAAATCCATCAATTCATCTTTGTTTCTTATACCGCCTGAATGTGTGATTCTAGCTTTTGTTTTTTCTGCAATTTCTTTTGATAATGCCAAATTTGGTCCCGTCATCATTCCGTTTTTTGAAATATCTGCAACCAAAAATCTTTCAACACCTAATTCTAACATTTCTTTTGCAAATTGTAAATAGTGAACTCCTGTTTTTATTTTTCTTCCTTTAATAACTATTTCATCATCAAGTATATCAAGAGCAATTACAATCTTTTTAGGACCATATATTCCTAATGCTTTAATTAAATCTTTTTTATTGTTAAATGCCATTGTATTTATGGCTAATCTTATAATCCCGCGATCCATTATATCTTTTATATCTTCAAAATTTCTTATGCCGCCTGAGAACTGTACGGGAATTACAACAGAAGAACACATCTCTTCAATAATCTTGTAATTCCTATGAGAGTATTCCCAAGCACCGTCAAAATCAACAACGTGAATCATTTTAGCATTTTCTGCTCGCCACAGTCTTGCCATTTCAACAGGATCACTTCCATATTCTTTGCAATCTAATTCAGGAATTCCATGAACTACTCTGACTGTTTTTCCTCCCTTGATATCTATAGACGGTATGACAAGTAATTTTTTCATTTAGATATATTAATAAAATTATTTCTTCTTTAAAGTTAAAGATTATTCTGAATATTTCTTACTCTCATAGCATTAAAAATTGCAATTAATGCCACACCCATATCGCCGAATACCGCTTCCCACATTGTTGCTATACCGAATGCTGCAAGAATTATAAACAGCAGTTTTACAACGAGAGCAAAAATAATATTCTGCCAAACTATCTTGCGGGTTTTTTTAGCAATTCTTATTGCCATAGGAACGCTCGCAAGGGTATCATTCATAAGAACCACATCGGCAGTTTCTACCGCAGCATCGGAACCAAGTGCGCCCATTGCTATTCCAACGTCAGCACGAGCTAAAACAGGTGCATCGTTTATACCGTCACCAACAAAGGCAATCTTTTCATTTTTCCCGGCTTGAGATAGTGATTTTTCTATATACTTTACTTTATCTTCAGGTAATAATTCCGCATAGAATTCATCAATGTTTAAACTATCAGCTATTTTTTTAGCGGCAAAAGAATTATCTCCCGTAAGCATAATCGTTTTTTTTACGCCCAGTTTCTTTAGGTCTTTAATGGCTGTAACGGAGTCTTCTTTAATACTGTCTGAAATTACAATGTAACCCGCATACTTGTTATCTACTGCAATATGAACTACTGTTCCTTCTATATTACATTTATCGTGTGTAATATTTTTATTGTGAAGAAGTTTATCGTTGCCGGCGATAATAATTCTGCCGTCCACCCTTGCTTCAATTCCTTGTCCGGCAATCTCTGAAACTTTGACAATTTCTTGTTGCTTAATATTTCCATTGTATGCTTCTATAATAGATTGTGCTATCGGATGATTTGAATTAGATTCGGCATAAGCTGCAAGTTCTAAAACTTCATCTTTATTAAAATTATTATTTGGAATAATTTCGGAGACTTTGAATTCACCTTTTGTTAGTGTCCCGGTTTTATCAAAGACCACTTCTTTAATTTCAGTAAGCGTATCCAAATAATTAGAACCTTTAACCAATATCCCCTTATGTGATGCCCCGCCGATACCACCAAAATAACCGAGGGGAATACTAATAACCAAAGCACAAGGGCAGGAAACAACAAGCATAATTAATGCCCTGTATATCCACACAGAAAACAACTGTCCCTCAAACAATAGTGGAGGTAATACTGCAACGAGAATTGCACCTATAACAACGGCGGGTGTGTAATAACGGGCAAACTTTGTTATAAATTTTTCTGTCTTTGATTTTTTAGATGTTGCATTTTCAACAAGGTCCAAAATTTTTGAGATGGAAGATTCACCGAACAGTTTTTTTACAATAACAGTTAATGTGCCTGATTTGTTAATCATACCGGCCATAACGGGCTCACCCTTTTTAACGTGACGCGGAACGGACTCACCTGTAAGCGCAGAAGTATCAACCATTGACTTTCCTTCCAGTACATCACCGTCTAAAGGAATTTTTTCTCCGGGTTTAATTAATATTTTATCTCCAACATTAACTTCATCCGGTGAGACTTCCTTTACTTCGCCGTTTATAAAAACGTTGGCGGAATCGGGTCGTATTTCCAATAAACTTTTAATTGATCTTCGTGAGCGATGTACTGCAAGATTTTGAAAAAACTCACCGACATTAAAAAACACCATAACGGCAACAGCTTCCGGCATTTCGTGGATAGCAAAGGCTCCCAAAGTTGCAATGGACATCAGAAATTGTTCGTTAAAAACCTGTCCCCTTATAATATTTCTTCCCGCAGTTTTTAAAACATTCCATCCGCTCAGCAGGTATATAGAAATAAAAACAATATATTCTGCAATAGAATAGGTAGTATTGTGCAACGAATCTTTATATATTATGGCTACAATTAAAAGTGCTATAATCACTGTAATCTTGAAGAGTTCTTTTTTTATACTGAACTTATCTTCTGTTTCTTCCCGGTTTAAAGTTTCATCAACTATTTCTACATCCGGTTCAATTTGTTTTATTTTCTTTTTTACTTTTTCTATATTGTCGGTCTCGATTTTAATTGTTGAAGCTGCAAAGTTAACGGAAACAAATTTTACTCCTTCTAATTTTGCAACTCCATCTTCAATCTTTGCTGCACAGGATGCACAGCTCATATTTTTTAATTTATAATTTTTCATTTATCTTACCTGATTATTGTGGCTCTCACAGCGGAGAAACCCTCTTTGTGTAAATGTCCCAAAAGTTCAATCACCTTTGCATTCATAATTTTTTCAGGAGCCGGTTCGCGTATATTAACAATCACCTCTACATTATTTTTATCTTTTGCAACAAAAGAAATAATCATTCCATTTGCATCTTCTCGCATCATCTTAGTTCTAACTATTGCTACGTTAATTTTCTGATTAATTTCACTACCGGTATTAAATTTGCTAAAATTTCCCAATTCATCATTCGGTTTAAAGTAACTGTAATAAACTATTCCGATAATCGTAATAATTAAAAGCGGTAAAATAAGTTTTGGAATATATTTCATATAATGATCCTTTTATAAGTTGAGATTTCACTTCGGTTATTAATACTGTAATTTTATAGAGATTTGTATTTCCATTTATTCTTCAACGTGTTTCCTTGCTTCATTCACTATACTTTTTATATGATCATCCTTTAAAGAATAATAAACCATTTTACCTTCTTTTCGGTATTTAACTAAACGTGAATTTTTCAACAATCTTAATTGATGTGATATTGCAGAAACAGATACTCCAATTAAAGCAGAGATATCACACACACAAAGTTCAGTATATGAAATCGATAATAAAATTTTTAATCGAGTAGAATCACCTAAGACTTTAAAAATTTCAGATAATCCCAACAGAATATCTTCTTCGGGTAATTGTTTTTTCACTCTATTGACTTTGTTTTCATCAATAAAAGTTGTTTCACATATTAGGTCTTTTTCTTCAGGCATTATTATCCTTTAAATATTTGAGCAAACGTTCAAATGAAATATATCATAAAATATTTTTTATGTCAATTTATAATACCAAACGGTGAAAAGACGGTCACATTTTAGTGAATTATTTTTTGCACTTTTACTACCGTATTCTTGACTTTTTAGGCTATAATCACCATATTTCCGTCTAATGAGTAAAGATTTTATACTTATCACTTCGCGAAACGAAAAACTTAGAATAACTACCTATGGTTTTGAAAATGCATGTACGGTTCCTTGCCTTATTTTGGTTCACGGTTTTAAGGGATTTAAAGATTGGGGATTCTGTCCTTATACCGGTGAATACTTAGCAAAGAAAGGTTTTTTTGTTATCACTTTTAATTTTTCTCATAATGGTGTTGGTGATAATTTAATGGAATTTACTGAACTTGATAAATTTGCCGATAACACTTTTTCATTAGAAATAGATGAATTAAATGAAATTATAACTGCTTACTTAAAGGGAGATTTTTGCGTAGTAGAAAATAAAAAGATAGGTTTAATAGGGCACAGCAGAGGTGGCGCAATTTCATTATTAACGGCAAGTAAAAATGAGTCTGTAAACGCAGTTACAACATGGTCGGCTGTTTCAAGGCTGGATAGATATTCGGAGAAGCAAAAAGAAAAGTGGAGAGAGAAGGGTGTTTTTGAAGTTTTGAATACAAGGACAAAACAAGTAATGAAATTGAATGTATCTTTATTAGAAGACGTTGAACAAAATAGTAATGACAGCTTAAATATTGAAAAAGCAGTTCGTGAATTAAACAAACCTCTACTCATTGCACACGGAAAGCAGGATCTGGCAGTTCCTTTTAATGAAGGAAAAAAGTTGTTTGAATTGGCTGATAAACGTCTAACTGAATTTTATCCAATTGAAAATACCGGGCACACTTTTGATATTCAACATCCATTTAAAGGAAGCAATAATAAATTTGATGCTTTATTAAATAAGACAGCAGAATTTTTTAAACGTAATTTAAATTAAGGAATAAATATGTCGGCAACAGAAAATGTAAATAAAAGCATAATTGTAAGATATCTATCAACGGCTTTTGCATCTCAATTATTTTGGATAGTATCTTTTTCTATTTTAACAGCTTTCGCTGCGCAAATTGCAGTACCGGTGCAACCTGTACCGTTTACAATGCAGACTTTTATGGTTTTGCTTGCAGGTGCTTTCCTTGGCGCAAGGAACGGTGCGTTAAGTCAAATTCTATATTTAACGATGGGAGTTATCGGATTGCCTGTTTTTGCTCAAACACCTGACGGTTTAATAGGAATAGCAAGAATATTTGGACCCACCGGCGGATATTTACTATCGTTTCCTTTAGCCGCATTTATTGTCGGTTATTTTATTGAAAAAAACAAAGGATACTTAAGTACAATACTTTCTATGTTTGCAGCAAATATATTTATCCTTTTATTCGGTTCTTTATATCTTGGATTATTTTTCAGAGGAGGAATATTAGAAGGTATTAAACTGGGAGCGGCTATCTTTTCGGTCTGGATGGTAATAAAAGTTTTTCTTGCAGCTTCATTATTTGCAAGTACTTCTAATAAATACAAAAAGTTACCTGTAAATAACTCATAAATTCCAGGGGAAATTATGGACACAAAGAACATAGTTTTTTTAATCATATTTATTTTAGCATTCGGATTTTTCTTTTATAGCTCCAGAAATTTAATCCGCTATATGTTCGTTGCAAAAAAAGCAGATAACAGATTAAACAAAATCGGAACAAGGTTACTTAATGTATTAAAATATGCGATAGGTCAAAAAAAATTATTCCGTTTCCGGTTAGCAGGAATTTTGCATTCACTTATATTTTGGGGTTTTTTACTCTTCCTTTTTGCCGTTGTCGAAGCATTAATCCAGGGTTTCTTTCCGTCGTTTAACTATGAATCGACCGGCTTTTTCTACAGCCTTGTAACTTTTATAGAAGATATTTTTGGTGCTCTTGTAATGCTTGCTGTACTTGTTGCAATATACAGGAGAGTAGTTATTAAAGTACCAAGGCTGGAAGTGGGTAAAGCCGGTAAACTTGATGCCTTACTTATTCTTTCATTAATTTTTCTCGTTGTACTTTCAATGTTCGGGCAAAGTACGGCATTAATTGCCCAAAATAATTTTAACCTTCTTCCCAACCAAATGAATTTTATTGCATTGCCGTTGAGTAAGCTAATATACTCAGGCAATATAGGAGCTGCAGGTACGGCTCACGAAGTTTTTTGGTGGATGCACATAGTAGTAGTTTTAGGTTTTTTAAATTATTTACCATATTCAAAACACTTACACGTGTTAACTTCAATTCCGAATACTTTCTTTTCCAATTTAAGCGATGTTAGAAATACTCTAAAACCTATAGATTTAGAAGATGAAAATCTGGAAACTTTTGGCGTAGCAGACATTGAACATCTTTCCTGGAAACAAATTCTGGATGGATATTCCTGCACGGAATGCGGAAGATGTGAATCTGTTTGTCCGGCTGCTACTGTTGGTAAATCGCTTTCACCGAGAGAAGTAATAGTGCAAATAAGAAAACGTACAAAGGATAAAGCCCATTTGCTCGCTAACGGAATTGAGAATGAAGAGGTGATGAGCAAAACGTTGGTACACGATTATATACCCGATTTAAATCTTTGGCAGTGTACAACTTGTATGGCGTGTGTACAAGAGTGTCCGGTTATGATTGAGCACGTTGATTCTATAGTTGATATGAGAAGAGACCTTGTACTTACTGAAGCTCAATTTCCATCAAATTTAAATAATGTATTTAAAAGCCTTGAAACAAACTATACACCCTGGGCTTTTAACTCTGCTGACAGAGCCAACTGGGCGGAAGGAATGGACATAAAAACTATGGCTCAAGATTCGGATGGTGAGATTCTATTTTGGGTGGGTTGTGCAGGTTCTTTTGATGCACGCTATCAAAAGGTTACAAAAGCTTTTGCCAAACTGATGCAGAAGGGTAATATTGATTTTAGAATTTTAGGAACTGAAGAAAAATGTAACGGTGATACTGCAAGAAGATTGGGTAACGAATATCTTGCCCAAACTTTGATGAAGGACAACATAGAAAAGCTGAATGGTTATAACGTTAAAAAGATAGTTACTGCTTGCCCGCATTGTTTTCATTCGCTAAAAAATGAATATAAACAGTTCGGCGGAAACTTTGAGGTGCTTCACCACACTGAATTAATTGAAGAAATGCTGAATGAAGGTAAATTGGAATTGAGTGATAATGTGGATGAAACAGCTATGGATGTTACTTATCACGATTCTTGCTACTTAGGCAGATATAATAATATTTTTGATTCTCCTCGAAATTCATTGGGAAAAGTCGAAAAAATCAATTATATTGAAATGAAAAGGAACAAAACACGTGGATTTTGCTGTGGTGCAGGCGGTGGAAGGATGTTTCTTGAAGATGAGGAAGGAGGAAGAATCAACATTGAAAGGACAAAAGAAGCCTTGGCAACCGGTGCTGATACTATTGCATCTGCTTGTCCTTTTTGCATGACAATGATTACAGACGGTGTTAAACATTTTGAAAAGTCAGAAGAAGTTAAAGTAAAAGATATAGCTGAAATAATATTGGAAAACACTAAATAACTTTTTTTTCTAACTAATTCAGAGGTGTAATATGCAACAATATGAAGACCTTTTACAGTCTGTTCATAATATGGAAAATGATTTTGAGAAATTCTATGTTAAGGGACAAGCTGCTGCAGGTACTCGTTTAAGAAAAGGCTTGAGCCAATTAAGGAAAGATGCTCAAGAACTAAGAAAGGGTATACAAGAGTTAAAAGCACAGAGAAAGGCAAATAAATAAAATAAATTTGTTTTACTCTTACTAATTTAGGCTGAGTTGTCAATGATAATTCAGCCTTTTTTAATCACAATGAATAAAATACAAACTATATTCATATTCATATTAGTCTTTAGTTTTACAACTAAAGCTAATAAAATCAAATCTAATATTTTATTACTTGATTCAACAACAACGGCAACAATCACATTTGTCGGTGATTTAATGGGTCATTCTACTCAATTAAAATATGCTATGCTAAAAGATTCAACTTATAATTTTAAGCCGGTTTACAGGTATGTTAAAGATTATTTGAGTCAAGCGGATTTAACAGTTGGAAACCTTGAAACAGTGTTGGGAGGTGATTCCATAAATTACAGCGGATATCCTTTATTTAATTCACCTGATGAATATTTAACTGCCTTAAAATACACCGGTTTTGATTTATTAATAACGGCGAATAATCATTCCTTAGATAAGGGAGAATACGGTTTAAGAAGAACTATTGAACAGATTAAGAAAAACAATATGCTTTACAGCGGTACATCATTAACAAAAGCAGAAAGAGACTCTGTAAAAATAATTGATATAAACGGAATCAAATTATCAATCTTGAGTTATACCTACGGAACTAATGGAAATAGAATTCCCAAAGGTAAAGAATACCTAATCAACAGAATAAACTTTAAAAAAATTAAAAATGATATTCAAAAATCAAAAGAGAAAGATGCGGATATGATCATTGTATATTATCATTTTGGTAAAGAATACAAGAGAGAACCAAGTAAATATCAGAAAGAAGTAGTAGACTCGACATTAAATTATGGAGCGGATATAATCATTGGTTCGCATCCGCACGTTGTTCAACCAATAAAATTTATTGACAAAAAAGATAGACGTACATTTGTTGCTTATTCTTTAGGCAATTTTATATCAAATCAGAGGTGGCGTTATTCAAACGGGGGAGTAATTCTTACTATTAAGATTAAAAAAGATTTTAAGAGCGGAAAGTCTATAGTTTCAAATATTGATTATTTACCGACCTATGTTTTTAAAGGAAAAACCAAGTATAAAAATGAATTTGTAATTATTCCTTCCACATATTATTACACTTCTCCAATTTATCAATTTTTTAACGATTCTACTTTTAAGGAAATGCTTCAATCTTTTGAAGATACCAACGAAAAATTAAAATCTTACAGCGACTTACCGGTTATAGACAAGTAACAACATATCCAATATTTGGAAATATATTTGTATCTTTATGGCTAAAATTTTTTAATATGAATTCTTATTTAGAAAACACAATTCAAACTAATACTGCGAAAAAGTTTGGTTACTAGAGAAATAAGTTGAACAGAAAAGCTTCACTTTCATTAATATTTATTACGGTTTTTATAGACCTCTTAGGTTTCGGTATTCTTATACCCATTTTACCAACCTTTGCCACTATCAAATTAAACTTAAGCGAATTCTCAATCGGAATTGTACTTGCGGTTTATTCGCTTACTCAATTTCTTTTAGGTCCTATCCTTGGTAACCTTTCGGACAGAGTAGGAAGGCGTCCTATAATTATAGGTTGTCTGTTTCTAAATGCCGTCGGTTATATAATTTTTGCATTTACAAATTCTTTTTTGCTGCTGTTAGTATCGCGTATAGTTGCCGGAATTGGTGGCAGTAGTGTTGCCGTTGCTCAAGCATATATAGCTGATGTTACATCAAAAGAAGATCGCTCCAAAGGAATGGGTATGATTGGAGCTGCTTTTGGTTTGGGATTTGTATTCGGACCAATTATAGGAGGATTCCTTTCAAAATACGGATATGAGGTAACAGGGTTTGCAAGTGCTGCTTTTTCATTTATTGCCTTCTTATTTACTATCTTTTTCTTACCCGAATCTTTGAAAAAAATTAAAGATGGAATTAGGATTAAGACAAGAAAATTAATTGACATACCTGCCGTAAAATTATTGTTTAGAAACAATAAATTAGCATCACTTATTATAATGTTTTTTATTCTTGTTTTCTCAATCGCAAACATATACGGAACATTTGCATTAATCGGTTATAAAAAATATCACTTTACCGATATGCAAAACGGTATTATGTTCGGTATTATCGGTATTGTTTCAGCTATAGTTCAAGGTGGACTGCTGCGTGTTATATCAAAATATATGGATGATAAAAAGATTATTGTCGCCGGATCATTTCTTATGATGCTTGGTCTTGCAATGGTACCGTATGCCGGTAACATGACCGGACTTATTTTTGTAACGATTATACTTGCTTTGGGTAGTGGAAGTCTTCAACCGACAATGTTAAGCCTGATATCTAAGAACACGTCCGAAAGCGAACAGGGATTTACCCTCGGTGTCAACCAATCTTTCTCAGCGTTTGCAAGAGTATTGGGTCCTTTGTGGGGCGGCTTTGCTTTTGAATATATCGGTTATCAATATCCTTTCTTAACCGGTGCTGCATTTACAGCAATCATTTTTATTTTAAGTCTTTATTATCTGCCTAAAATACTACAAGTGGCTAAAAATCAGACATAAAAAAACGACCGAAAAAATCCGGTCGTTTTAGAATTGAAATTTAAGTTCTTGTTAATAAATCGCTTTTAAAAACTTTATTATCATTTGATAATAAAAATTCAGACGATAAATTTAATATTAGAACATAAGCCATACATTTGCATACAAAGTATTATTATCGGATGCATTTCTTCCGTTCCCATCGTAATTATCGCTTGAACCGTTAAATTTATTATACAATACATATTGCAATGAGAATTGAGTATTAAGCCAAGGGGCTAAAGTTGCCTGCAATGTAAATCCGTTACTGTTCGGCGAACCGCTAACGCTTCCTTCCACCTGGGCAGGTGCGTATAATTTGTTATCGGCATCTCCATTTATATTGAAGTACCCAACAGTAAATGAGTAACCCGCATTAGAGTTATAACCCGCATCAACTTTTAGAGAATTAAGAGTATTTGATAAGCTAGCCGAACCACCGGAAGCATAAGTGGCATTTAAATTCCGTTTTTCATATATGTAATTAAAATGTGTTATTAGACTACCGTTATTGAACGAGTTCTCATATTGTGCATCTAATGCGAAGTCTGTATAATTATCTTTTTTTCCTGTAATCCCACTAGGAAAAATCTGTGGAGCCATTCCGTATGTTCCAACTTCAATATATTGATTTTCCCATTGATGCTGTAACGCTAATCTCCAATATGGTGCAAGGGCACTGATTGTATTAGACGAAGATGCATTTGGAGGTATAGGTCCTCCCTGTACAACAGAACGATAAGCACTTACTTCAGCGTATATGAAGTTGTCATACAACACATACGTTCCAAAACCCAATACGTTCATCATAGACTCTAACATGGTGCTGATCATTGGTGTAGGAGCTGTGCCTGAACCAACAAATGGATAAGACCACATTGGTACGGTACCCCAAACGTCTTGCATTGTTGGTGAGTTGTTTAAACTAACTCCGTATAATAAATCTTTATTGTCAATAGATGTATGATTAGCGTAACGAATATCCGTCATATCTAATCCAATTGAACCTTCTTGATCTTCATAACTAATTTGAATAAAAGCACCAATATGAGGAGTAATTTCTCCTGCAAAATAGATACCTAATTCTTGTGGAAATTCAAACGTGTTGTTCTGATTGTCAGGAACTTTTGAAGCTACTGAAGTATATGATGTTTGAAAACTTACCGAAATTGGTAGTGATTTTAAGAGTTGGAGATTTATTTTGTCATTATTGGCTGATTTAATAGATGCTACACCTGTCATTGTATAACCGTTCAATTTAAATAATCTGCCGAAAGGTTTTAATTCGGGAAATTTGTAGTGACAAGTGCTGCAAGGCAGATTTGTTTGGCGGGAGAAACTTGGTATGGCTGATGCTTCTTCTGGAATTATAAAAGATAGTATAAGAGCAGCAATAGCTATAAATTGAATTTTGGTTTTATAAATATTATTCATTTTTTATCTCCTATTAATTTTTATTTCTTTCCGAGTTCATTTTTATGTTTCGTTCCAAACTATATCTTAGTTTTCTTTTTAAGTTTTACATTTTTGGCTGTTGATTTTTTAACTTTAACCTTTGCCTTATGAGGTACTAATTCCCTTATGTAACTAACTAATTGCCAGCGTTGTTTTTCTGATAATGAATACTTCCATGATATCATGGCGTTTTTTCCCTTTGTAATCTTATAATAAATAGCACCGTCAGATTGTTTTTGAACTTCTTTAGAAGTTAAATTTGCAGGTTTTGGAAATAAACTTGATGCTGCAATACCATCTCCTAATCCTTTTGCACCGTGGCAAGTAACACAATTTATATCAAATAATTCTTTGCCTTTTTTAACCGCTGAAAGATCTCCTTTTAATGGGTTTTTAAGTCTATCAGCAATTTTTGGAGCTTTCCAATTATTGGTCTGCGCATTTATTGTTGGGGACGCAAAGAATATTATAGTTGCAGCCAATATTAGCAAACTTCTTGAGACCGTTTTTTTGTTCATTTTATTTACACTCAATATTTATTTGTGAAAAATTATTAACTAACCTTACTATTAATCAACTTTAATGCCAATATAATAAAAGAATAGTATTATTTCGTAAGTTATTGTTTATTATATAAAATAGTTACGGATGCTGATATTGTGTTTTCTTTTTACTCTCGCATTTTTGCAAGAGTAGTGGGGCATTAATGAGGAAGTTTATATTCAAATACAAAGGTTATCAATAACCTTTTTAATTATTGCCGTATTTACCGGAGTAATTTTTTAATACATTTTTTTTATTTGTTAGAAGTATTAACTGCAAAAACATAATACCCATTATGGTTAAAATAGATTCACTCATTTAAAATAAAAAAACCGGATGGTTTTGTCACCCGGTCTTTTTGAGTCAAATAGAATCCCTAATTAGTTAGCCGTTTTTAAGAATTCTATTATTTTATTAGTTTCTACGCCTGTAAGATTAGCTCTTGTTCTCATATGAATTCCAGCAACTTCCCATTGTGCGTCTGTTAAAGTCTGGGGTGGACGGATATTATGGCAACTAGCGCAGTTATTGCCCCATAATTCAGCACCCGATCTATCGGCAATGTCAGTTGTAGATGCACAACCTGAAATAGCCACTACTACAAAAAAGCCTAAAACAAGTAAAAAACCGGTTATGTATTTCCTTTTCAATTTCATTTTTGTTTTCTCCTAAATAATTAAAAACCAAATGCAACTTGACCAATAAAACGGTGTTCATTAGTTGTACTTCCGTTAGGTAAATCGATATTAGATGTTTCATAAGCAAATTTAAATAGGCTGCTTGAAGTTAACCAATAATTAATGCCAAAACCAGACCTTTTAATATATTCATTTGATGGAGCTTTATTCGGTTTGTCACTCCAGTCATAACGATAAACGAATTCTAAATTTTGAAAGAATTCACTTGGTGAGTTGTATGGACGGAACGAAATTTGAGCATAACCGCCAAATGAGTCATTACTGTAAATTAATGGTGCAATATTTGGATTATCAATATTTAGCCATACTAATTGAGCTTTTAAATCTACTCCGCCCTTTAGTCCTTTTATTTCTTTAGCATATGAAAAATCTACTACATTGTTTATTGCTTTAACACTTTCTAAATTTGTATTTGCATCGCCTACTTTAGCAACTTCAAAACCATATCCGATTTCAAATTTTGGAATAGGTATAAAACCTATTCTTCCGCCAATAGATTTGTTATCGTTATTATCTCCATAATTTGTAAATGTTACTTCACCTGTTGCAGGGTCTAATACAGGTCCCATCCCAACAAAGAAAGAGTATTCTATTTTGCTACCCTTAATAGGTACTGCACCCCTTAATTGAAATCCTAAATGTTGGCTGGCCAGCATTCTTGTACCCGGATGTACCATTAAAGGTTTGTCAGGCATTTTATTTATCCAAGCCGGATGTAACCTTTCAATAAAATAGTTTGTGGGATTAAGAAATTTTCCGGCACCAAAAATCAGGTAATCACTAAATAAATACAATATTTGCCCATATTCAAGATTCATTTCTTGAGCTCCATCTTCAATTTCTATTTCTAATTCACCTTCAAAAAATACTTTATCTGTTGCCTTAAATAAGAATATTGGCATAAAGGCACTTTCAAATTGTGAAGGATTGCCTTCTTCCTTTATAAAGCTTGTAACTGCATATCCAGCAAGCATAAACTGATGAGTACCTGCTTGAAATTTTTGAATTTGACTCTGTAAGTCAGTACTTTCTTGAGCCGGATTTTGAGTAGCAGAGCCAATGAGAATTGCCAATGCCGAAAACAGTATAAAACGAATTCTTTTCATTTTATTTTTCTCCGTATTTATGATTAGTTAGATTTAAGTGTTCTAATGTAATTAATAACAGACCAGCGTTGTTTTGTATTTAATATTGTTTTATAAGAGGGCATCGGAGCTCTGCCTTTGGTAAGTTTATAAAATATCACACCGTCTACTTGACTCTGTACTGCCTTAGATGTTAAATCGGCAACTTTCTTTCCTAAGAATTTACCTACGGGCCCGTCACCGACACCACTTTCTCCATGGCAGGTTGCACAGTTTTGTACGAATAATTTTTCACCTAATTTGATGGATAATTTTGAAGAAGGAACAGGGTTTTTAAGTTTTTTAGCTACACCGGGTACTTTCCAATTACTTCCGCCCGGATTTCCAAAATTATCAATTGAAAAGAACAATATGGCTACTATTGCAACAGTTACGGCTGTTAAAATGGTTAGTTTCGATCTTGTTTTTTTCATTTTATCCTCTGATGTTATTATTGTTTATTATTACAATATATTTTTTTGGTGCATACCAACCACTGTGCCATTATTAAAATGGAAAGCTAAATCTATGTAATTTATTATTATTAAATTAGTTAGGAGGATTTCTTTTTAGAGAGAGTTACAAATATTTTGCAATTTTGCAAGAGTTACTTATACAAAGTTACTTTATTTGCATAAAGAGTAGTGAGTTTTATGTGTTGTCTTAATTTTCTTCAGAAATTCCTAATTCAGTTATTTTTCTGTACAACGTTGAAGAATTAATTTCTAGTATTCTTGCAGTTTCTTCTTTGTTCCAGTTGTTTTCTTTCAGAATTTGCGTAATATAGGATTTCTCATAGAGATTAATTGTGGTTTTTAGACTTTTTGATTTGTTAGCTATTTGTGCAGTGCCTTTTATTTGGGAAGGTAATCCGTTTAGTGTAATTGTTTTGTCATCACACAAAATCATTGCTCTTTCTATTACATTGCGTAGTTCTCTAATATTGCCAGGCCAATTATAATTCATCATAGCTTTCATAGAATCGGAAGAAACACTAATATATTTCTTCTTCATTTCATTATTAAACTTTTTTATAAAATATTCTATTAATAATGGAATATCTTCTATCCTTTTTCTTAAAGGTACTAAATCTATTTCAAAAACAGCGATTCTATAAAATAGATCCTCACGAAAATCACCGTTCTTTATACTTTCCTTTAAATTACGATTTGTGGATGTAATTATTCTTGCGTTTAACGGAAATTTTTTTGTTCCGCCTACTCTATAAAATTCTCTTTGTTCTAAAACTCTCAGTAGTTTGCTTTGCAAAGTTATCGGTATTTCTGAGATTTCATCCAAAAATATTGTGCCTTCTCCTGCCGCTTCCATAAAACCTACTTTATCCTTAATAGCACCTGTAAAGGCTCCTTTAACGTGTCCGAACAACTCGCTTTCTAATAAATTTTCCTGTAGACTTGAACAATTTATTGCAATAAACGGTTTATCTGCATTATCATTTACTTGGTGAATTGCCTGGGCAACCACTTCTTTCCCGGTACCGGATTCTCCATTAATCAACACTGTACTGTTTGTAGGTCCCACTTTATTTATCAGTTCTTTCACGTTTTTTATAGGCTCACTTTTACCCACAAAAGAAAATTCTTCGGCGTTTTCAAAAACTTCTTTTCTTAAAAATTTTACTTCATTTAATAATTTTTTGTGCTGAATAATTCTTTCAATTTTAATTAATACTTCTTCAAACTCAATTGGTTTTAAAATATAATCTATAGCTCCGAATCTGAATGCCTTTATCGCAGTTTCTAATGTGCCGTATGAGGTCATTATTATTATGGAACCTTCTGAATTTATTCTGTTAATGTCTTCCAAAATATCTATCCCGCTTTTACCGGGCATTACTATATCGGCAAAAATTATATCGGGGAATTCGTTTTTAACTGTTTCAAGACCTTCTTCAGCAGATGCGGCAGTCAGGCATTTATATCCTTCATTCCTAAGTAGAAGTGCAAAATCTTCTCTGAAAAGCTCTTCATCATCTATTAGTAATATTTTTGTAACCATAAATCGAAATTATTTTGAATGTTGTTGTATTGGCAGATAGATTTTAAAAGTAGAACCTTTACCCGTTTTGCTATATGCTTTAATCTCGCCTCCGTGTGCCTGAACAATATGATAAACTATAAAAAGACCTAAACCCGAACTCTGTTCCTTTGTTGAGAAAAAAGGATTGAAGATTTGGTCAAGAAGTCTTTGATTAATTCCTTTACCTGTATCCGTAAATTTAATTAAAATGTTTCCTCTTTCATAATCCGTTTCAATTGTCAAAGTTCCCCCGTTTTCCATTGATTCAAATGCGTTAAGTCCCAAGTTGAGGAAAACTTGTTTCAGTTGATCATAAGAAGCTAAGGTGGGTGGTAAACTGTTGTTTAAACTTGTAATAATTTCACATTTTTTTGATGTCTTATGGTATTTTAGTATTTCAACGGTTTCTGAAATTATTCTGTTGATTTGACAAACACTCCATACTTCCTTTGCCGGTTTCCCAAACTGAGAGATTCCTCTTACAATTCTTTTTATTCTTTCAATTTCTTTCTGAAGCAGCGGAATACTTTTTTCTAAAAAAGCAGGATCTTTTTGATTCTCCAACAACATTAGTCTTGTAGCAATAGATGATAAAGGATTTCCAACTTCGTGTGCAATACTTGCTGCCATAGTACCGACGATTGCCATTTTAGAAGAATGAAGCATTTCGGCTTCTAATATTTTTTTATCAGTGATGTCCTGAACGAGTTCAACTATTTGATAAATATCACCATCAGCACCGAATAATGGAGCAACAGTAACTTGAAAAAATTGTTTCTGCCCGCTTTCTGTTATCTTATCAAGTTCAATTGTTTTTATAATTCCGTCGATAAATATTTGTGCAATTACATTATGTTTTTCTTTTACCCATTCGGAGATAGTTAGATCTGTTTCTTCTCTATCTAATTCTTTAATATTCAGCCAATTTTTAATCGGTTCGTTCATCCATTCGGCTTTTAGTTTTTTATTTAAAATAAGTAACCCTGCCCCGGTTGCTTGCAGAACTTTTTGCAACCATTGATATTTTTCCAGTGTTTCTCTTTCCTCGTTCCTTAAACGTTCCATAATTGTTGTAATAAAATAGGCGGTAAGCAGCATTATGAAAAAATTAAATCCAATCATGCTCCAAACGTATAACGGGTAATGTGCGGCGTGAACCAGTGTACTTTCATTTTCTGCATGTTGATGAGTTTCCGTTCCCAAATCAGCATTTTCAATATTCTGTTCGGTTGTGTGCGGATATATTAATAAAGTGTAGTGCGGTAAAACCCCATACAATTCACCGATAGAAATCATAGCGTAAAAAAGAGTGGCAATAAAAACTACTTTATAACAGTCAATTTTTGAAAGCAGTATCCCGCTTAAAATAACGTGCAATAAATAAATAAAAGAAAGGGGGTTTTCAATTCCTCCGGAAAATTGAAGCATTAGAGAAAGTATTAACAGGTCAATAAATATTTGTATTTTTTCTAAAAAATTAAAAAATATTCTTTTTATTAATAGAATTTTATAAATAATATTAATAAGGGAAAGAAATGAAACTATAAAGATTAAAGGCCAAAAACTTCCTTTTTCTAAATAATGAAAGTGATAATCAGCAAGATAGATTAGAATAAAAGATATTGCTACCGCAATCCATCTCAATTTTATAAACCACAAATTAAGAGTGTATCGTTTATCAGAGCCGGTTTTTTTCAAATCACCGTACATACAATTTCTATTTTATTAACTCATATTACGCAGAAAAGTGAATAGCAAAGAGATGACATCTTTATTTTTTAATAAAGATGTCATCTCTGTTTTTTGCGTAACGTGAATGATTAATATTTATTTCAGCCCTCTTCTTTCAAGTAACGGTTCAATACTCGGTTCTTTGCCTCTAAACTTTTTATAAAGGGTCATTGCATCATCAGAACCGCCGGAGGATAAAATATACTTTTTATACCTGCCCGCTAATTCTTTGTTATAAACACTACCGCTTTCCACAAAAGCAGCGAATGCATCTGCATCAAGTACTTCCGACCAAATATAGCCGTAATAACCTGCAGAATATCCACCGGAAAATATGTGATTGAAATACGTGCTTCTGTATCTCGGAATTATCTCAGGGATCAATCCGATATCATTCATAGTTTTTTCTTCAAATTTATTTGCATCAAGCAATGTTGTGTCTGTTATTGTATGCCACGCCATATCCAAATAAGAAGCGGCTAAATATTCAACAGTTTTAAAACCTTGATTAAACTTGCTGCTGTTTTTAATTTTTTCTATTAAATTCTTTGGAATTACTTTACCTGTTTTGTAGTTCTTTGCGTACTTATTTAATACCGTAGGATACATTGCCCAATTTTCCATTACCTGAGATGGAAATTCTACAAAATCTCTCGGTGTTTCGGTTCCCGAAATTGATTCGTAAGTAACATTTGAAAGCAAACCGTGCAATGCATGACCAAATTCGTGAAATAATGTTTGAACTTCATCAACACTTAAAAGAGAAGGTTT
>DRJC01000199.1 GCA_011052365.1 Ignavibacteria bacterium | reverse complement strand
CCTTTATAACTGCCGAATCCCCGTTTGATTAAGCTTACCTGGTCATCCCGCAATTCTTTGAACGGTTTATTTAAAGGTATACCAAACTCTTTTGCATTTTGTATCAAAGCTCTTAGATGTACTCCGAACTTATCCGATCTGAAAGGTGCGATTGCTCCTTCCGAAATACATAGCTCAGGTTTTGGAATAACAAGATTCATATCTATGCCTATAATCTTGCTGAATCCCTGGCAGACAGGGCACGCCCCGAAAGGATTATTAAATGAAAAAAATCTCGGTTCCGGTTCTTCGTATCTTATTCCGCAGCACTCATAAAATTTGTTAAAATTTTGTTCTTTGTTAGTTACGGCATTTACAATAACCAACCTGTTTTCACCTTCTTTAAAAGTAACTTCAACAGAATCAAATAATTTCTCCCTTAAATTTTCTTTAGTGATCTTAAAACGATCGACTATTACTCTAAGATTAGCTTTTTTCTTTGGAGTAGAATATTTTCCGTTAAGATCAATTATTTTTCCTTTATTAAATATTCTAAAGAAACCTCTTTTTTTAAGAAGTTCTAATTCTTCTTTAACGGTTCTTCCTTCGTGTTCTTTCACGGGGAAAGTGAGGTAATATTTTTCTCCCTCTTCCCTGTCATTAAGCCAACTGATTACGATTGCAGTCGTGTCCTTTTTAACTTCTTTTCCGCAGTGAAAGCAAATTGTTTTACCGACTCGTGCAAATAGAAGACGAAGATAATCATACACTTCGGTGCTGGTTCCGACGGTTGAGCGTGAATTTTTACTTCCTTTCTTTTGTTCAATTGCAACAGCCGGGCTAATTCCCTGAATATAATCCACATCCGGTTTGTTCATCCTTTCCAAAAATTGACGGGCGTAAGATGATAAACTTTCAACATAACGGCGTTGACCTTCGGCGTAAATCGTATCGAAAACAAGTGAGGATTTTCCGCTACCGCTCACACCTGTAAAGACAATCAGTTTGTTCCTTGGTATTTCAAAAGAAAGATCTTTTAAGTTATGCTCACGTGCACCTTTAACAACGATCTTTTTATTGTTATTTATTTTTCTTGTCATCATAGAAATTACAAATAGGTAAGTAATGAATTTACAAAAATATTTTTTAAATGGATGTAATTGATACGTGTATAATTTTTAGATTATTCTTTTAACCTTTTTTATAAAGATTTAAAGTGATATATGTTTTTTTATTATATTTTTATTCTAAAATGTATTTGTATTTTCATCATAAATTGTTTGTAATTATTGAATGGAGTAAAAATGAAAAAACTTAACAGGAAAACCTTCCTAAAAGCAGCAGCAATTTCAACCGTTGCAGTGGCGGGAGGAATTTTGCCGGGCTGCTCAACAGAAGTTAATAAATCAGCAGCAATAATTTCAAACAAAAAATATGAATGGAAAATGGTTACAACTTGGCCGCCTCATTTTCCAATTTTAGGTGAGTATGTTGATAAATTTGCAAAATGGGTTGAATCAATGTCGCAAGGTAGATTAAAAATTCATGTTTACGGAGGAAACGAATTAGTCCCTCCACTGGAAACTTTTGATGCTGTTTCATCGGGAGTAGCGGAAATGGGACACGGAGCTGCTTATTATTGGGCAGGGAAAGCACCCGCTGCTCAATTCTTCGGAAGCGTTCCATTCGGGATGAATGCAGTGCAGGTTAATGCGTGGTTTAATTACGGGGGTGGACTTAAGTTATGGAGAGAACTTTATTCAAGATTTGGTCTTATACCTTTTCCCTGTGGCAATACGGGAGGACAAATGGGTGGTTGGTTCAACAAAAAAATAAATTCTATAAAAGATATTAAAGGTTTAAAAATGAGAATTCCCGGACTCGGCGGTAAAGTTTTTACCAGAGCAGGCGGTTCGGCAATTCTGGCTCCGGTAGGTGAGCTTTACACAGACCTTGATCGTGGTGTTATAGATGCACTTGAATGGATAGGACCTTATCACGATTATCTTATGGGATTTAATAAAATAGCAAAATATTACTATTACCCCGGCTGGCACGAACCAGGTTCACCGATAGAATTAATTGTAAACAAAAAAGCTTTTGATGGTTTACCAAACGACTTAAAAGATATAATAAGGGTTGCTGCAGGTCAAGTTACGATATTAATGCTTTCAGAATTTGAAGCAAAAAATACAGAATACTATTACAAAATATTAAACGAAGGCAAGGTTAAATATTTGCCTTTCCCCAATGACGTTCTAAGTACATTTAAAAAATTGAATGATGAAGTATTGAATGAAATTACTTCAAAAGATGCAATGAGTAACAAAGTTTATGCGTCTTACAAAAAATTTCATAAAAATATAAGCGGATGGTTTAATATTGCAGAAAGGAATTACTCATAAACAACTATCATTTATCTATTACAGTAGGCAACCACAATACAAGTTGCGGGCAGAATATTACAATTAGTAAAACAATTAATTGAAGTGTAACATAAGAAATAGCGTCCATGTAAAGTTGTGATGTTTTTATATTATCAGGTGCAGCGCCTTTCAAATAAAATATTGTAAACCCGGAAGGGTGGAGTTAGAAGAGAAGTTTGCTAATTTATTTTAATTTTTCAAGTGATTCTTTATTGTATTTTTTTTGAAGAAAACGTTTCATTCGTTTTAAAGGATAATATTCTTTGTTGAAAATGTAGT
>DRJC01000198.1 GCA_011052365.1 Ignavibacteria bacterium | reverse complement strand
TTTCGCTCTAACTAAATCCGCTAATAAATTACTTAAAATTATAAGTACACCCGAAACGAAAGTAATGCCGATAATTAATGGATAATCCCTCCCTAAAATTGCATTGATAGCAAGTCTTCCCATTCCGGGCAGACCAAAAATTACTTCCGTTATCAAAGCACCGCTCAACAGAATTCCCAATTCAACACCCGCAACTGAAATCATAGGTCCTATTGAATTTGGTATTACGTGTTTTTTTATTATTTCTTTTTCGGTTACGCCGTAACTTCTCAGGTTCATAACAAAATGTGCGTTAAAAGTTTCATCCAAATTATCGCGTAAGTATTTATAAAAGACTGCTATTCCGCCCAATGATAATGTGATCAGAGGAAGAATCATATGCGATGTATAATCACCTAACTGTCCAAAAAAAGATAATGACTGATCATCAAAAGATTTTAGTCCTGATGATGGAAACAAATTAAGCTTCCAAGAAAACAAATAAACGAGCAAAACACCGGTAACAAACGAAGGCAAAGCATAAACGGAAAGACTGAATTTTTTAATAAAAGTATCTATCCAGCTTCCTTTTCTTTTTATAGAATACAAAGCCAGGAATAAACCGAGTGAAATCTGAATTATAAAACTCAGCGAGGAAAAAATTACGGTGAAAGGGAGGTATCTACCGATTACGGAAGTTACCGGCTCCCGGTATGTGTAAGATATTCCTAAATCACCCGTGGAAAGATTAATAAGAAAACTCTGGTATTGTTTTAATACCGGTTTATCAAGTCCGAAAGATTCTTTAATTTTTAAAACAAGCTTTGAACTTAATTTTGGAGATATAAATTTTTGAGTCGGGTCACCCGGCGAATATCTTAAAAGTACAAACAAAAAACTTAACATTAAAAGAAGTACAACTATAGAAGTAACCAATCTTTTGGTTAAGGATAAGATTATTTCCTTATTCATTTTTTATGCTATTTATTAACAGACCAATTCCAACTGTAGTGAATAGGTTCAAGTGGCGTAATTTTTACGTTTTGAATTCGCTTGTTGTAAGCAATTAAATTTTGTATCCAGTAAAGGAATGTTACAGGCTGATCTTTATGAATAAGAGCCTGTATCTTTTTAGCTAATTCTGATTTTAATTTCTCCGATTTTACATTTTCGTATTTTTCTAAATATTTGTCAACCATATTGTTTTTATAACTTGCAAAATTAAGCTGACTTGCTTCGGAACTCGAATGCCAAAACGTGTATAGGTCCAACGGAATGCCCACAACCCAACCAAGCATCCATGCATTAATTTCTTTCGCAAAAAGTTTCGGTATTAAAACCTGAAGGTCTATTTTTTTAATGTTAATATCTATCCCGATAGATTTAAAATTATTTTTCAGCAAAGTCGAAGCAAACTCTCTTCTTGGGTTACCTGCAGTTATGTAAAACGAAAAAGAAAACTTTATACCGTTTTTATCCAGTATCCCGTCCCTGTCCGTATCATTCCAACCGGCTTTTTTTAAATAAAATTTTGCGGAATCAAGGCTAAACACAAGGGGAGTTAAATTTGAAAATGATTTTTTAAATATCGGCGCAACCGGTCCAAATGCAATCTGTCCATATTCACCCAAATATTCATCTATTATTTCCTGCCTGTTAACGGCAAAGGTAAGAGCCTTTCTTACTAAAGGATCACCGAACAACTTATTCGGTACAATTTTTTTCTTCTTCTTAAATACTTCCGGATCAATATTATTCCAGCCGATATAATCATATTCCCTTTCTGGCAGAGGGGATATTTGGATAAAATTCAAAGATTTCAAAGATGGAAGATCATCGGTTCTAACATCTTCCATTAAATCAATTTCACCTTTTTTAAGTTGTGTTAATCTCGAGTTGTAATCGGGAACAATCTTAAAAATTATTTTTTGAATATGCTTAGGGTTATACAAAAACGAGTTTTTATTTGCCGTAAGAATAATAGCCTGGTTTTTATCCCATTTAGTAAAATTGAAAGGTCCGTCAGTGACAGGCGTAATATCTTTTTCTAATGTTATAAATTTTTTCCTATCAAGCTTGTCGTAAATATGTTTGGGTATAACCGGCAGATCAACATCAATGAATGAAGGATTGGAATTCTTTTTAAATTTTATCGTTAATGTATACGGGTCTTTAATCTCAAATGTTTTATCTAATATTATATGTTTTGATTTATCCAAAAGAAAATTATCAAAAGTATCATAAAGCTTGCTTTGTATGTCTTCATCGGAATAAACATCAAAAGAAAAGACAACATCTTCGGCTGTTACTTTTTTACCGTCGGACCAAGTAACATCATCTCTCAAATAAAAAGTTATGGCGGATGAATCACCATTCCATTTCCAGCTTTTTGCAAGCATAGGTTTATAAATTAGGGCACCGTTTTCATAGTCCCAATCACTCTGTACTAATTTTAAATAAAGAAGCTCACTAATGTTATTTTCATAACCGCTGAATGAAAACAAAGGGTTTAAGGATTCAATATCCGAATCAATGCCGACAATAACTTGATTGGAAACGGGGGATGATTTTTTTGAACATGATGGAAAAATCGTGATTAAAATTAATAGTACAGGAATTATGAATAAATTTTTCTTCATATAACAACGTTTGAAATTATAAATATTCATATAATATACTTAATTTATTATTATTGTTACATAAATACAAAAACAAAAAAGCATAATGCTTAAAATAGATATTCAAAATATAAACATTAAATCCCCCAACGGTGAAAACCCGCTCCTTAAAAATATAAAATTTGAACTAGAAAAGAATAAAATTTTTACTATACTCGGTAAAAACGGAACCGGTAAATCAACATTGATTAAATCTTTTATGAAATTATTAGATCCTAATATTTACAACGTTTCCGGCAGCGTAATTTGGAATGACAATGATGTTTATAAACTTAATTATAAAGGTCTACTTGATATAAGATCAAAGTATGTGAAATATATTTTTCAGGACCCTGTTAACAGCTTTGATCACTTAAAACGATTCGAATATTATTTCAAAAGATTTACAATTGATAAAAATGAAATAAATGAACTACTCGAATATTTCTTTCTCCCTGTAAAAGAAAAAT
>DRJC01000197.1 GCA_011052365.1 Ignavibacteria bacterium | reverse complement strand
TAAGGTTTGGTGGATTTGACAAGTCCTTGATTATGTTCAGAGAGTCTTCTTTCGATGTTATTGGTAGAACCGATATAGGTAAATTTTTTAGAAGTACTTTTAATTATATAAACAAACCACATAACTACCCTCCAATTATGATGTGTTAATTATGTATTGCCTGCAACACGAAGTTCAGCCTTAGCTGAGCGCAGTGTTGCGGAGAGGGAGGGATTCGAACCCTCGGAACCCTAATAGAGTTCAACGGTTTTCGAGACCGCCCCGTTCAACCACTCCGGCACCTCTCCAATAACATTTAAATATAAAAAGGGAAGCGGAGAGGGTGGGATTCGAACCCACGGTACCCTTGCGAGTACACACGCTTTCCAGGCGTGCCAATTCAACCACTCTTGCACCTCTCCTAAAAATTAAAGAGCAAATATAAATATTTAACAAAGTATTAACAAAAAAATGTAAATTGTAATTATTATAATCATTTTGGAACTATTGATATAATTTCCGGTTTAATTCACTTTAGTAATAACAAATAATTTACATCCTATGAAACACAAGTTATATAGAATAATCATATCAATACTTTTAGTATTTCTTTTCATTCATCCATATTTAATTTCACAAACGTTAACTATTGGAGACAGAATTGATAAAGGTACAATTACAAATAAAAATTTATCTGAAATATCCGGCATTGCTGCAAGCCAGGTAAACCTTAATATTTTCTGGGTGCATAATGATTCGGGGAATAGAAATTATATCTACGCCATAAATAACAAAGCTAAAGTTGTGGGTGTTTTTGAGTTAAAGGGAATTAAAAATCGTGATTGGGAAGATATAGCCGTTGCACCTGGTCCAAAAGGTAAAAGTTATATTTACCTTGCAGAAATTGGTGATAACAGGGCTATCTACAAAACCAAGTATATTTACCGTTTCCCGGAACCATTACTCCTAAGTAAACAAAGAAATAAAAAAAGAATAATAACAAAAATTGATAAAATAACTTTTCAATATCCTGACGGTAAACGCGATGCTGAAACAATTATGGTAGACCCGGTTAAAAAAGATATTTACATAGTTTCCAAAAGGGAGAGAAAAGTAAATGTTTATATGCTGCCCTATCCTCAATCATTAAAGAAAATTATTAAACCGATAATTGTCGGGAAAATAAATGCATCACAAATTGTCGGAGGTGATATTTCAAGATCCGGTAATATGGTTATCGTTAAAAATTATAAAGAAATATTCTTCTGGAAAAAGAAGAAGAACGAATTGCTAAAAAATATTTTTAAAAGAAAACCTGAAAAACTGTCCTATATGTTAGAACCTCAAGGAGAAGGAATTTGCTGGGCACCTAATGAAAACGGATATTATACAATAAGCGAAAAAAGATTCGGGATTAAATCACATCTGTATTTTTATCCTATAATAAAAAAGAAATAGAAATTAAGATTTTTTTCTTTTACGCTATTATCCGTACCAAGCAGCGGTACAGACTAACGTAGTCCGAATTATGCTGAGCAAATAAACATTGCCCCCTTTCCTCCTTGTCCGGCGAAGTTCGGCTCATCCGAACGAAGACGGATTCCGTCACCTGTTTCAAGTCCTCTCCGTTTCCTGGTTCGTAAAAAATAAATTATATTAAATTATAGTTTATGAAAATTTTACAAAAGAATAACTTTGAGGAATATTATGTACGACAAAAATATTTATATAAAAAGAAGAGAACAATTAAAGAAAAAAGTTAAATCGGGTTTACTTTTAGTTTTAGGTAATGTTGATTCACCTATGAATTACACGGACAATATTTACCCTTTCCGACAGGATAGTTCCTTCCTTTACTATTTCGGAATTGAACATCCGGGCTTTGCAGCTATAATTGATATTGATGAAAACAAAGAAATGATTTTTGGTGATGACCTTTCGGTTGATGATATTGTGTGGACAGGTCCCCAAAAAACTACCGCACAGCTTGCTAAAAGTGTGGGCATTAACAATACTGCGCCAACGAGTAAACTGGATACAATTATCAAAGCTGCAATTTCCTCTGATAGGAGAATTCATTTCCTCCCGCAATATAGAGCAGAAAATAAAATAACTCTTTCGCAACTGCTGGGAATTAGCCCGCAAATTGTAAACAGCTACTCATCGCATAGCCTTATAACCGCAGTCATCAGCCAACGTTCAATCAAATCGAAAGAAGAAGTTGATGACATAGAAAAAGCCGTTAATGTTAGTTACAATATGTACACTCTTGCAATGCGTGTTGCAAAACCCGGAATGTACGAAAGAGAAGTCGCCGGTTTGGTTGAAGGAATTGTTCTCGCTGCAGGCGGCAGGCTTTCTTTCCCGACAATACTTTCCATACACGGTGAAACTTTACACAATCATTATCACACAAATAAAATGAAAAGCGATGATATTTTTGTAATGGATTCCGGTGCCGAAGTAAGCAACTCTTATGCAAGTGATATTACAAGAACCATACCTGTTAGCGGAAAATTCACATCTATGCAAAAAGATATTTATCAAATCGTTTTAAATACACAAACATCTTCCATTAAAGCGATCAAACCCGGAGTTAGTTATAAAAAGATACATCTTAAAGCCGCAAAAACTATTACACAAGGTTTAAAAGACTTGGGCTTAATGAAAGGTAATGTAAACGATGCGGTAGCTAACGGTGCACACGCAATGTTTTTCCCCCACGGTTTAGGTCACATGATGGGGCTTGATGTTCACGATATGGAAAACCTGGGTGAAACCTTAGTCGGTTATGAAAAAAATGCTAAACGCAGTAGTCAGTTCGGACTTGCATATTTAAGATTGGCAAGAGAGCTTAAGCCGGGATTTGTTTTAACAGTTGAACCCGGAATTTATTTCATCCCGCAATTAATTGACAAATGGCAAAATGAAAAGATCAATTCAAGATTTATAAACTTCAAAAAAGTGAATGAGTATAGAAAATTCGGTGGTATTAGAATTGAAGATAATATACTTGTTACAAGAAATAGTCACAAAGTATTAGGCAAGCCGATACCTAAAACGATTAAAGAAGTTGAAGAACATTGTAATATGTAATAATAGATGAGCGAATTATTTTCAGATAAGTTACAAGATATTTTTAAATAAATTTTACAGATAAATTCTATTTTTGTTGTTAAATTAAGCACTCAATTTTTAAAATAGAATTCCGAGGGAATTATTATGGCTGTAATGCGAAACTTCCTTTTATGGTGCTCTGAAAATCCTACTTTAAGAACTAAAGTACCCCAGATGAGTTTTGTTCAAAGAGCATTAAAAAGATTTATGCCGGGAGAAGAAATTGATGATGCAATAACCGCAAGCAAAGAATTTATTGATATCGGAATACCTACCGTACTTACTCGACTTGGTGAAGATTTGCAGGACTTATCGGAAGCTGATGAAGTTACAAATCATTATTTAAGTGTTATAGATAGAATTGCAGAAGAAAAACTCGATATAGAAATTTCTTTAAAGTTAACACAATTGGGCTTTAACCTTTCCGAAGAAAAAACTTTTGAAAATTTTGACAAGATTGCCGAAAGAGCCGAGAAGCTGAATAATGTTGTGTGGATAGATATGGAAGGAAGTGAGTACACACAAAAAACAATAAATTTTTATAAAAGGATAAAAGCAAAAAGATCCAACGTAGGTTTATGCCTGCAATCCTATTTGTTCAGTTCACACCAAGATTTAAACGATTTGTTAGAGGTAATACCAAATATTCGTCTTGTTAAAGGTGCATACAATGAACCCCACGATATAGCATTAAGAGACAAATTCAGGGTAGATGAAAATTACTTGGACTTAGCAAGAAAAATGTTGGAAGCTTCAAACAAAGACGGAAACAGAATGGTGTTCGGTACACAAGATTTAAAATTAATTGAAGCGATAAAAAAAGAAGCCGATATTTTAAACTACCCCCAGGGTAAATTGGAATTCCAGATGCTTTACGGAATAAAACCCAACGCACAAAAACAACTTGTAAAAGAAGGACATATTGTTAGAGTTCTTATTAGTTACGGTAAGTCTTGGTACCCGTGGTATATGAGAAGGCTGGCAGAACGACCTGCAAACATTGCTTTTGTTTTAAAAAATATTTTTACCAAATAGAAAATAAAAATGGCTCTATGGGAAATACAGTGAATAGATATTTTATAATAATAGAGAAAACTGAAATATTTGTTTCAACAACAGAATACCGGTATTTGCGATGGTGGAATACAAAAGAAAATTCCTATACATATCCTTATCGAGAAACAAATAAGCAACAGTATATTTTACGTAAAGGGGGTGGGATAAGTTGTTCTATCCAACCCCCTAAAGATAAAAGGAAATGGAAAGTATACGAAATTATAAGACCTTACCCCAGAACATCAATTCCAAACAGAAGAGTTTATAAATATTAGTAAAAGGAGTTCCTATAATGTATATTATAGGAAACAGCTATAATAAAAAGACTTACAGGTACTCTGATTTTTAGTAATCCTTATAACTTGTTTTTATCAAAACACTTATCACTATCTAAAATTTCATCGAAAACCTATTTTCGAAAAATTATCCTGCCTTGCTTTCGGTTTCTTTTCAAGTCTTTATATTAGAATAACTTAAATTTCAATAAAATATATCAGCCTAAACTATTTCGAAAATCACCTGAAATTTTTATAACGCAGCTCTAAAAAGCAGAGATAACCATTGTTTCTGAAGAAACAATTGCTTGAAAACTCGCAAGCGCCATTGGTAAATCATAGTAAAAAAACTTTTCGAAGGTATAAAATGAACTTTAAAATATTCTTTGCATTAAAAAATCCTTTATGTTTGCTGAACAGATAGTTAATTTTAAATAAATGAGTCTGCTCTAAAAAGGTATGTTTAACAAAATTATGTTTTGTTTTTGTTCAAAATTTTGACCCAATTTTCTCACAATTAACCTTTTTAGATTCGACGGAAACCTTCAAGGTTGCTTCCTAAAACCTTG
>DRJC01000196.1 GCA_011052365.1 Ignavibacteria bacterium | reverse complement strand
TCGCTGTCATTTTTTATTGTACCCGTAGCTTTAAGCAGACTTCTATGGGGAGCTTTATTAAAGCCAAGTTTTATAAGGTCTGATCTCATACTAACCTCAAGAATTTAAAATCCTTCAACAAATAGATTCCGGTTTCGGACAATCCGAAATCTTATGTTATGTTAATGTGAGTTTATGTTGATTTAGAATTGCCTAATTATTTACGACTCGATAATAATACCGAGTAGAATAATAATGCTAATTCCTAGAATTATGATATTGGTTAAAGGAAGGTTTAAGAAAGTATCTCTGGCGTTATCTTTTCCGTATTGGAAGATGTTTTTTATTGCAAAGATATTTTCTGTTGATTGTTTCATAAATATTTAGGTGTGAATATATGCTATAATTTTTCTTATGTCAAGAACAAAAAAGATTTTACAAAAAAAAGATGACATTTGTTTTTTATAATAAGAAGACTTTTATTTGAAAAATTTTTTGATTATTTCAGCGATTTGGGGTCAAATTTAAGAATTGTAAAAACAGTACTTTAGTAAACAGAATGAAAATATTTTTAAGTTGATATTGCTCAAATTTAAGCGAATCAGGAGATTCGCTCTACATTTCAAAATTTTGTCTCCGAATCGCTGGATTATTTGCTCTTAGTTCTTTTTTTAATAAAGCCTTATTATATTTATTTATTAAAATTTATTTATAAGTGAGAGGGACAATATGCTGGTTATAACCACACCATCAATCGAAGGAAAAAAAATAATTCGTTATTATGGAATTGTCAGCGGGGAAGCTATTCTTGGGGCGAATATCTTTAAAGATTTTTTCGCCGGTATTAGAGATATTGTGGGCGGAAGATCGGCTGCTTATGAAAAAGAATTGAGGCAGGCAAAAGATATCGCAATAACAGAAATGACTGAAACAGCGGAAGCTTTGGGAGCAAATGCCGTTATTGCAGTTGATTTGGATTATGAAACTATCGGCGGAGGCGGCGGTAATATGCTGATGGTTAGCGCCTCGGGAACCGCAGTAACTTATGAATAAAAGGACTTACAAAAATGACTAAGGCTGGATACGTTACTATTTTGGGGTTGCCCAACGCAGGCAAGTCAACTTTGCTGAATGTTCTGCTGGGACAAAAACTTTCCATCATTACAAAAAAACCGCAGACCACAAGAAAACAGATTTTAGGAATTTTAACTGAGAAAGATCATCAAATAATATTTCTTGACACTCCCGGTATTTTAAAACCAAATTATCTCCTTCAAAAAAAAATGATGGGCTTTGTCTTATCGGCAGTAAATGATGCGGATATTTTCTTAATTATGGTTGACCTTTCAAATGATAAAGACGGACAAAAAATACTAAGCAATGATGTAATAAAAAGAATAATTGAAAGTAAAAGTAAACCGGTTTTTTTACTTCTTAACAAGATTGATTTATCTAAAGAGGAAGAGGTAAAGAATTTAATCACATTATTTGAAGCAACCCAAAATTTTACATCTGTAATTCCTATTTCAGCCCAATACAATATGAATACCGAGAGACTGATTTATGAGATTCTCGAAGTTTTGCCCACAGGTCCTAAATTATATCCCGATGATATAATTGCAGATGCTAATGAAAGGTTTTTTGTATCGGAAATTATAAGGGAAAAATTGCTCGAACAGTTTCAAGAAGAAATCCCTTACAGTTGTGAAGTTATAATAGCCGAATTTAAAGAAAGAGAAAAAAGCAAAGATTTTATTAGCGCCGAAATTATTGTTGAGAGACAAAGTCAGAAAGGAATTCTAATTGGAAAGGGTGGTGCGGCTTTAAAAAAACTCGGGCAAATCGCACGAAAATCAATTGAAGAATTTTTAGAACGGGAAGTCTATTTGGAATTAAGAGTAAAGGTCAGACAAAATTGGCGGTCTGATGAAAACTTTTTAAAATCATTCGGTTATTCTAAAGATTAACTAAAAAATTGTATGGATGAATGGATTTGTAATTGTGAATTTGAATCTTCAAAAAAACTATAAAAACTTTACTCACAACCATTCAAACATAGTGCTGCAAACCGCAATTGAAATAATAATACGATAGAGAACAAACTATTATTGATACAATAAAAACTAAAGGTTTAATTGTTGTATTGTTAAATTGTTGTATTGTTGTATTGTTATTTGAAAGAGAAAAACAATTTAGCAATAAAGCAATAAAACAATAAAGAATAAAGCAATAAAGCAATTTAACAATTATAGTTCTAAATATAGTTTGTTGATTAAAGAATTTCTTGACAAATCTGTCCCGTTCTCATTACGGGAAAAATGGAACATGCGGTTTTGGCAAACAAAAATATTGTTGAGGATAATATACCTCTCAACATTATTTATTAATTCCTAACATAGATTAATTCATAAATTGTAAAACACACAAATGAAAAGATATTCCGGTGAAGGTGCACTTCTTCTAACAACCTTGTTATGGAGCGCCACTTTTGTAATTATTAAAGAATCATTAGTAAGTGTTTCGCCGGTTGTGTTTGTCTCTCTAAGATTTGCAATTGCATCTCTAATACTTTCACCTTTTATAATAAAAGCATTTAAGAAAATAGATAGAGAATTATTGATGACCGGGTTGTTTCTTAGTCTTTTTTTCTTTGCCGGCTTTGCCACCCAAACAATAGGATTAAAATATACTACCGCCACAAAATCCGGTTTTATCACGGGGACATTCATTTTGTTTACTCCCTTGTTTCAGTATTTAATCGAAAAGAAACTACCTAAAAAAGAAAATATTTACGGGATCATTTTAATAGTTACCGGTTTGTTGTTTCTTTCAAGTAAGGGAAATACATTTTTTAATATTTTTACCGAATTAGGCGGCGGCTTTAATATTGGTGATTTCCTTACTTTACTTTCTGCAATTTCATTCGCGTTGTATTTGGTTTACCTCGATGTTGTAACTAAGAAATATGATTATATGCCTTTGGTTTACATGCAAATATTATTCACTGCGGTGTTAGGAATAGTGTGTGCAATCTTTTTATCAATAATTGGATTTGAGCAGATAAAACTTTCATTTAATAATCAACTATTATTTGCTTTTTTTTACACTTCAATATTTGCCACTATTATTACTACCTACCTTCAAACAAGATATCAAAAAACGGTTACGCCGACAAAAGCAGGAATTATATTTTCATTCGAACCACTCCTGGCTGCTCTTTTTGCCTTCTTTATTTTAGATGAAAGAATTTCAAGTTTTGGGTATATTGGTGGTGCATTTATTTTTTCCGGTTTGATAATAACTGAAATTTTAGGTAATAGAAATTCAAAAGTAAAAAATGGATCTTAAACGCGCAGAAATAATTGCAAACGGATTAGTGCAGGGCGTAGGGTTTAGATACTTTGTGTAC
>DRJC01000195.1 GCA_011052365.1 Ignavibacteria bacterium | reverse complement strand
GGAACTGCCGTTTTTATTACTCCCTTCTTCTGCTAAGATACCATCCTGTGGGTAATGTTTCCGAATAAAATCTATAATAGTTTTTTCCGATTTCTTATCAATCTCCGTTACAAGATTTCCTTCATCCGTTTTGAATTCAACAATATTGTTTTTACCGAATCCTTCCCTAATAATGGAACCGGCTTCTTTTGAAATTTCGATAATGTTTTTCAGCATAATTTATTTTTTTGTGATTTTTAATATCTTAATATAAACATCAATCAATTTAATTCTGAAATTTAATAAAAAGTTTGTTTACAACCGTGCTTGTATCTTGATAGCAGAAACGAATTTTGGTATATTTCGACACCAATTTTAAGCTTGTAAATTAAAGGGAATTCGTGAATAATTTAGAAAATATAGAAGTAAATTTATCTACTGATGAGTCAATTTTAGAGACCATACCGGAAATTTTACCAATTTTACCGTTAAGGGATATAGTGATTTTCCCTTATATGATTTTTCCTGTACTCGTCGGGAGAGAACAATCAATTAAAGCAGCTAATTTTGCACTTGACAATACTAAGTATATTTTTCTTTCAACACAGAAAAAATCTAATATTGAAGATCCTGCAAAAGATGATATTTATAGAGAAGGAACAATTGCAAAGATAGTTCAAATTTTAAAACTGCCGAACGGACTAATGAAAATATTAGTCGATGGTTTGTTACACGGAAAGATTACAAATTTCACAAACAACAAAGAATTTTTTGAAGCAAAAGTTGAAGTCATATTTCCGACTATAGCAAAAGACCATGAGATGAATGCTTTAGTAAGACAAATGACTCAACTATTTAAGGAGTATGTAAATATCGGTAGAAATATTCCAAAAGAATCTATCACCGCTTACGAAAATATAAACGAACCTGACAGAAAACTTTTTTATGTTTCGGCTAACATCAACCAAACAATTGATGTTAAACAAACCATCCTGCAAAAGTTCAATTTAAAAGATCAATATTACGAAGTAATTAAAATATTAAACTCTGAAATTGACATACTAAGAATTGAAAAAGAAATTGATAATAAAGTACAGGAAAATATTGCCAAGACTCAAAGGAAATTTATTATACAGGAACAAATAAAAATTCTGCAGGATGAACTCGGCGATGACGAAGATGTTACACCCGAATTAACTAAACTCCGCAACAGAATTAAAAAAGCAAAAATGCTTAAAGAAACACAAGAAATTGCTTTTGAAGAATTGAACAAGTTAAGAAAAACTCCTCCAATGTCACCTGAATCAGCCGTAATAAGAAATTATTTGGAGTGGCTTTCCGATGTGCCTTGGTCTAAAAAAACTAAAGATAATTTGAGTATCGATCATGTTCAAAAAATTCTTGATGAAGACCATTACGGATTAAAAAAACCAAAAGAAAGAATTATTGAACACATTGCCGTACTAAATCTTGTTAAACAAATAAAGGGACAAATACTTTGTTTTGTAGGACCTCCGGGAGTCGGGAAAACTTCATTGGGTATGTCCATTGCAAGAGCATTGGGAAGAAAGTTTGTCAGGATTAGTCTCGGCGGTGTTAGAGACGAAGCAGAAATTAGAGGACATAGAAGAACTTACATCGGATCAATGCCGGGGAAAATCGTACAATCTATGAAAAAAGCCGGCACCATTAACCCGGTTATGCTTTTGGATGAAATTGATAAAATGAGTATGGACTTCCGCGGAGACCCTTCATCAGCTATGCTGGAAGTTTTAGACCCCGAACAAAATTCAACATTTAACGATCACTATTTGGAAGTTGACTACGATCTTTCGCAAGTAATGTTTATAACTACTGCTAACGTTAGATACAATATTCCTTTACCTTTACAGGACAGGATGGAAATTATTGAGCTGCCCGGATACTTAAGTTATGATAAAATTGAAATAGCAAAACGTCACATTTTACCCAAACTACTTAAACTTCACGGACTGAACAGAAAGAACATAGAAATAACAGATGAAGGAATAAAAAAGATAATAAGCGAATATACCCGCGAAGCAGGAGTAAGAAATCTTGAAAGAGAATTAGCTGCAGTCTGTAGAAAACTGGCAAGAGATATTGTCTTAAATGAATCGTCAAACGGCAGAAAGAAAAAGAAACAGAAATATTTTGTTGATGATAAAAAAGTTGAAGAATACCTTAAAGTCCCCAGGTTTAGAAGATCACAACACAGTAAAGAAGCAAAAATAGGCAGTGTAACAGGATTGGCTTGGACAAGTGTCGGTGGTGAGCTTTTAACAGTTGATGTAACTGTTATGACAGGCTCCGGTAAATTAACACTCACCGGTCATTTGGGCGATGTAATGAAAGAATCTGCACAGGCGGCGCTTAGTTATATCCGTTCTAATGCAAGAAAGTTCAAACTCAAACCGGATTTCTTGAAAGGAAAAGAAATACACATACATCTGCCTGAAGGAGCAATACCAAAAGACGGACCTTCGGCAGGTATAACATTATCAATGGCTTTGCTTTCTGCACTTTCAGGAAAACCCGCATCTAACGATATTGCAATGACGGGCGAAATTACTCTACGCGGTAACGTGCTGCCAATCGGCGGTTTAACTGAAAAACTTTTAGCTGCTAAAAGAAATAAAATAAAAACAGTTCTTATTCCTTTTGAAAACAAAATCGATTTAAAAGAGATGCAGCATGAAGTAAAAGAAGGAATAAAGATTATTCCTATAAAAATGATTGAAGATGCTATTCCATATATTTTTCCTGTTAGAAAAAGAACAACTAATAGAAACGTAAAAGCATCAAAGAAAAGGACAAAATAATTTGGCAGAGTCTTTATTTGTAGATAAATCTTTAACCCTTGACGAACAATATGAAAATCTTCTAAAGCAATTAAAATCATTATTAGTAAAGGAAGATAATTTACTTTCAAATTTTTCTAATTTTGTCGCTGCAATTAAACAAACATTCACAAAAATAAGCTGGGTTGGATTTTATTTTTTAGATGGAGATCATCTTTATTTAGGACCATTCCAGGGTAAAATTTCATGCACTAATATTGCTTTGGGTAAAGGTGTTTGTGGAAAATCAGTCAAAGATAAAAAGACTATTATTGTACCTGATGTTTCAAAATTTGAAGGTCACATAGCTTGTGATTCAGATACAAAATCAGAAATTGTTGTGCCTGTTTTTAAAGAGAAAGAAGTTTTTGCAGTTTTAGATATCGATAGCTTAGAGTACAATTCATTCGATGAAACTGATGCAAAACATTTAGGAAATATGTGTAACTTTCTATCAACATTTATAAGTAATAATACAACCAAAATTTTATAATGGCATATATTGTAACTGCAAGAAAATGGAGACCCAGCAAATTTTCAGAAATTGTTGGACAAGAACACATTACAAATACACTCATCAATGCAATAAAAAGTGAAAGAATTGCACACGCTTATCTATTTACTGGACCAAGAGGAGTGGGTAAAACTACAACTGCAAGAATTCTCGCCAAACGATTAAACTGCTTAAACCCCAACGGTGCAGAACCTTGCGATGAATGTGAACTTTGCAAGACCGTAAAAGAAAATCAGCTTTTAGATATAATTGAAATAGACGGTGCATCAAACAGAGGAATAGATGAAATAAGATCTTTACGAGATTCTGTTAAATATGCTCCGACTAAAGGAAAGTACAAAGTATATATCATAGATGAAGTTCATATGTTAACAAGGGAATCTTTTAATGCTTTTTTAAAAACCCTGGAAGAACCCCCTGAACATACGGTATTTATTTTTGCTACTACAGATGTACACAAAGTTCCTCTTACAATTATCTCACGCTGCCAAAGGTATGATTTTAAACGTATCCAATTGCACACTATAAAAGAACAGCTTCATAAAATAGCCGTTAATGAAAAATATGAAATAGACGATGAAACACTTACCATCATAGCAAAAAAAGCCGATGGTGCACTGCGCGATGCAGAAAGTTATTTTGACCAGGTAATTACTTACTGCGGTGATAACATAACTAAAGAAGCTGTTTCTGAAATGCTGAATTTAATTTCGGATGATATTTATTTTGATGTTTCGGATGCAGTAATAAATAAAGATTATAAATCAATTTTTAATATTACGGAAACCATTTACCAAAACGGATGGAATTTTATTGATTTCTTTACCGGGTTAATTGAACACTTCAGAAATATTCTTACGGTCACACTTACTGATAAATCTGATTTAATAGAAACATCCGAAGCAAATAAGAAAAGATATCTTCAATATAAAAATATTTTTTCAGAAGGCGATCTGCTAAGACTTTTAAACTACCTGAACAAATCTTTTCAGGAATTACGTTTTACACAAAATCAAAAACTTAAAATTGAAGTGTCTCTTACACATTTGGTCGGGTTGGAAAAATCTTCTACAATCAGTGAAATAATTTCCAAGGTTAATAACATTAATATCGAACAAGCAGGTAACTCTGAAGATTATCAGCAATCAAAAAAAAAATCAATTAAAATAGAAGAACCCAAAACCGAAATAAGAAAAGAAATCCCCATATTCAAAGAACCTCCTCCACCTCAAAGAATCAAAGAAGAGTCTAAACCCGAAGAAGAACCGCAAAAAAGTTTGCCTCTTAATTATGAGCTTATTTTGTCAAAATGGGATGGTTTTGTCGACATAGTTTCTAATGAGAAGCCCCTAATTCTTGGACCTGTTATTCAAAATGCTGAAGTTCAAAATTTTGAAGGTAATAAACTTAATCTTACCGGCATAGATAAAGACGGTAAATTTTTATTAAAAAGTCATAAAGATTATATTGAAAAAAAAGCATTGGATTATTTCGGTAAGAAAATATATTTCGATTTTATTGAGACAGAAGCCAAAAAACATGATTTTAAAAGAGAAGAAACCAAGAACATTCCGGAAACGAAAACCACCGTTGAAAACTCACCCATTATAAATAAAATCATATCCGAATTGGGAGGACAGGAGATAAAGTAAACCACCAACTTGTTGAAGATTTACAGTTCCTTCTAAGAAAAAAAATTTTATAAATATTTATATTTTGATACTTTACAAGAATTTAACTATTTTTATAAACTATGTCCAAAAATTTAATTGTGGCAATAGATGGTCCGGCTGGCTCCGGTAAAAGTACTTCGGCTAAACTTGTTGCCCGACACTTGGGTTATTTATATGTAGACAGCGGAGCAATGTACAGGGCAGTCACTTTTTTGGCTATTAAAAAAAATGTTCTTAACAATAATGATGAAATAATAAAACTTGCCGAAGAAACTAATATTGAACTGAAATTTATAGATGGTGAAACTCGTGTTTTTACAAACGGCAAAAACATAACTGATGGCATTCGTTCAGTGGAAGTAAATGAAAACGTAAGCATTGTTAGTAAAATTGACGGTGTTAGAAAAGCACTTGTAAAAAAACAAAAAGCAATGGGCAATTTAAACTGCGGTATTGTTATGGAAGGTAGGGATATTACAACGGTTGTTTTTCCCAATGCAGATGTAAAGATTTTTCTAACGGCTTCAATTGAAAGAAGAACAGAAAGAAGGGTGAAAGAATACAATGAGAAAGGAATTGATGTTGGTGTAAATGAAATTCAGCAAAATATTTCTTTAAGGGATAAATTAGATTCAACCAGAGAAGTTAGCCCGCTTGTAAAAGCAGAAGATGCAATAGAAATTGATACTTCCAAAGTAACTATTGAAGAGCAAGTTGAAAAAATATTGGCAATTGTAAAAGAAACAGTCGATAAAAAGGATAGTAAAAGAAAATAATAAAAAGTTTTAAAGCCAAACTAATTTATATGTTTAACTAAACCTCTGTGTTTTTACTTTTTTGGCTTTAAGTAAATAATACAGATCTATTTAATTAAGGAGTTCAAATGTCCGAAGAAATAAAAGAAGTGATTGAAAATTTAGTGACTGTAGATGATTTTGAAAAAGCTAAAAAAAGCTTTAATGATGATGAATATTCACAAGACGAGTTTTTAACACTTGCAAGGCTTTATTCAGATTCATTCAAAGATGTAAAAGAGGGTGAATTAATAAAAGCTAAAATCATACAGATTCAAGGTGATCATGTTATACTTGATGTTGGTTTTAAATCAGAAGGTTCTATTTCAAGAAATGAATTTGAAAACAGAGATGAAATAAAAGTCGGTGATGAAGTTGAAGTAGTACTTGAAAGCGTTGAAGATAGAAACGGAAATTTAGTATTAAGTAAACAAAGAGCAGATTTCTTGCGTATCTGGGATAAGGTAATGCATTCGTATGAAACAAAAGAAGTTCTGCAGGGAAAAATCCTAAAAAGAATTAAAGGCGGAATGGTTGTTGACTTGATGGGAATGGAAGCCTTTCTACCTGGCTCTCAAATTGATATCAGACCAATCAGAGACTTTGATGCTTTCGTCGGTCAAACTATGGACTTTGTTGTTGTTAAAGTAAATATACCTACGGAAAACGTTGTTGTTTCTCATAAAGTTCTTGTTGAAGAAGAAATGTCAGGTCAAAGAGATTCAATTCTTAACGGTCTTGAAAAAGGACAAATACTCGAAGGTACCGTAAAAGCAATTACGGATTTCGGTGTTTTTGTTGACCTTGGCGGCGTTGACGGTTTGATTCACATAACTGATTTAAGCTGGGGAAGAATTAAGCATCCAAACGAAATTGTAAAATTAGATGAAACAATAAAAGTTGTTGTTACCGATTTTGATGAAGAGAAAAAACGTATCTCTCTCAGCTTAAAAAGACTTCAACCTCATCCTTGGGAAAATATTGATGAAAGATTTAATATCGGTGATAAAGTTTCAGGCAGAGTTGTTTCTCTTACGGACTACGGCGCTTTTATTGAAATCGATAAGGGTATTGAGGGATTGATTCACAACTCGGAAATGAGTTGGACTCAACACATAAAACATCCTTCACAAATGGTTTCTATGGGACAAATAATAGAAGCTGTTATTCTAAGTTTGGACAAAGAAGATAAGAAAATTTCTCTCGGTATTAAACAATTGGAACCCGATCCATGGCAGTCCCTAATGGAAAAATATCCGGTTGATTCGCACCATGTTGGTACTGCACGCAATCTAACTAATTTTGGTGTGTTTGTTGAATTAGAACCCGGTGTTGACGGTTTGGTTCATATTTCTGATTTATCCTGGACTAAGAAAGTTCGTCACCCAGGTGAGATTATCAAAAAAGGTGAACAGCTTGAGGTTATTGTTTTAGATGTTGATGTCGAATCAAGGAAAATTTCTTTGGGACATAAACAGGTTCATCAAAATCCTTGGGATAAATTTGAGGAATTATACAAACCGGGATTTGAAACAACCGGCAAGGTTGTAAGAATAATCGATAAAGGACTGATAGTAGAATTACCCGATGAAGTAGATGGTTTTGTACCTGCTTCTCATCTGTCTCCTTCTAAAATAAAAAATGTTGCTAATCATTTTCCTTTGGAAGAAACTTTACCGATGAAGGTTATTGAATTTGACAAAGAGAACAAGAAAATTGTTTTAAGTGTGTTAAATTCAATTAGAGATAAAAGTGAAGAGGAAATTCAGGAATATTTGAACAACCACAAACTTGACCGTGTTTCAGTACAAGCAATAAAAAGTGCTGACGCTCCTTCGGTTGCGCCTACTGATTTTCAAGTATTTGAAACTAAAGAAGAACCTCAACAGCCTGCGGAAAATAAGGAACCTGTAGAGAATCAAAAAGACGAAAATATAGAAGCTGAATAGCT
>DRJC01000194.1 GCA_011052365.1 Ignavibacteria bacterium | reverse complement strand
GCATCTGAAATAGTTACAGTAAAATCCTTATTAATTTTATTTGAGTTAACCGTAACTTGATAATTTGTAGGTGTGATTTGACTTCCGGGAAATTGACCATCAGTTAATTGTAAAACCCAGGGATTACCGGCAGTATCGGTAGTCATTTTAATTGTGTAGTCACCCTGAGCGTCTGTTAGAGCATCCCAAAAGAACGGCATAAATTGTTCGTTTCTACTAAGTTCTACTACTATGTTTGCAGGGTCTACACCGGAAGGCACTATTACTTTACCGGATATTGTGTAACCTACATTTGTTAAAGGCGTAATTGTTCCGGCAACTTTTTGCCCCACACCGCGATTAGTTACTTCTAAAATATAATCTGCAGGAGCGAGTCCAAGTAAAAAATTTGAAAGTGATATTGAACCGTTAGCTTTTCCGTCAACGTCGGGAACACCATTTTGCCCTACGCTATCACCATCAATTTGAAATAACTGCTGCCATAGTTTATCACCTGAATCAATTGTTTTGTCCCCATTTAAATCTATCCAAATTTTAACCAAAGCAGTATCGCCCGGATTAGGTACGTTATAAAGCCACGTCATTTCACCACCTGATTCTAAAGTAAAATGACCACCAGGTGAAGCACCGGCTACAACAAGATTAGTAACCTGTGCATAATTTTGTGATGCAAAAAACATCACAAAAAGAAATATTAAAAAGGTATAAAAATATTTTTTCATTTTAAGAACCTTATTTACAAGTTAGTAAATATGTGTTATTCAAGATAAAGCTACTAAAAAAATATTAGAAATTCATTATACATTTTAAGCCACAGTTTTTTGAGCAGGCACAACTCTGCTTAATGAATTATCCAAACATTTTAAGAAATCATCCACCTCGCTTTTAGTTATGTTTAAAGGAGGTGCAATTCTAACAACGTTACCGTAAAGTCCGCCTTTACCGATAAGCACTTTTTCTTTTCTCATTTCTTCAAATAGATTGTTTACCGCTATTGGATCGGGTGTTTTGTTTTCACCGACAAACTCAAGTGCCTGCATAAGTCCCATTCCTCTAACATCTCCAATTACATGATATTTTTCTTTTAATGATTCTAAACCCTCTCTTAAAAATCCGCCGACTTCGTATGCATTTTGGGCAAGATTTTCTTCTTCAATTACTTGAATGGTTGCCAGCGCCGCAGCCATTGAAACAGGGTTACCTCCAAAAGTAGAAATAGTTAATCCTGTAAAACTATCTGCAATTTCTGTCCGAGCCATTGTTACACCAAGTGGAGTTCCGTTCGCAATTCCTTTTGCCATTGTCATTATATCGGGTTCTACTTCCCAATGCTGAATACCGAACATACGTTTACCTGTTCTTCCAAAGCCCGTTTGTACTTCGTCACAGATAAAAACACCACCGTACTTTTTAATAATAGGTAAAACCGTTTTAAAATATTCTTTGGGTGGAGTTATAAAACCGCCCACACCTTGTATAGGTTCAGCCATAAAAGCTGCAATCTCTCCAGTAGTTGTAGTTAAAATAAGTTCTTCAATATCTGTTGCACATTTAAGTTCACAATTGGGATAATCCAAACCAAAAGGACACCTGTAACAATACGGACTTACAGCATGTTTAATCCCGCCCTGGGAAATTCCGTGTCTCCAAGATGAATGAGCGGTTAAACTCATTGCCAGCATTGACCTTCCGCTGTAACCATGGCGTAATGCAATCACTTCTTGATTCTTTGTGTATTGACGAGCAAAAAATACAGCGGTTTCATTCGCTTCAGTTCCGCTGTTTGTAAAAAAACTTTTCTGGAGTTTCCCGGGAGAAATTTCTGCAAGTTTCTCTGCAAGGGTAACTATGTTTTCATTTGGATAAAGAGTTGAGGTGTGCTGTAATTTGTGAGCCTGCTCTGCTATTCTATCACTTATTTTAGGGTTGCAGTGCCCGACACTTACTGTAAGAATGCCGCCGAAGAAATCTAAATATTTATTCCCTTCAACATCGTAAACATAAGAGCCTTCTCCTCTTTCAATTACAAGCGGCTCTTTGTAGTAATTAGCAACACTTGGGAAAAGATAATCTTTATGCTTTTGAATTATTTCGTCTTTATTCATTTTAACTCCGAATTAAAAATGTATCAGCGAAAATCCGCTTTATCCGTGTTCATCCGCGTTCTATATTTTTGTAATTGCTTCATAAGTTTCCGGTCTTCTATCGCGATAAAACTGCCACACATCCCTTACTTCCTGTATTTCGTCAAGATTCAAATCGGCAACAACAAGCTCATCTTTATCACGATTAGCCTGTGTAATTATTTTTCCTCTCGGTGAACAGAAATAACTTTTTCCGTAAAACTCACCAATATTCCATGGTGCTTCCGTCCCCACACGATTTATAGCACCGACAAAATAACCGTTAGCAACTGCGTGTGCGGGCTGCTCGAGTTCCCACAGATATTCTGAAAGTCCCGCGACTGTAGCCGAAGGATTAAAGACGATCTGTGCACCGTTTAAGCCGAGCACTCTTGCACCTTCGGGAAAGTGCCTGTCGTAGCAGATATAAACACCTATATCTGCAAAAGCTGTTCTGAATACCGGGTAGCCCAAATTTCCCGGTTTGAAATAAAATTTTTCCCAGAATCCCGGATTACAATGTGGAATATGATGCTTGCGATACTTACCCAAATATTTTCCGTCAGCGTCGATAACGGCAGCCGTATTGTAATAAATGCCCGTAATTTCTTCTTCGTAAATAGGAACAACGATTGCCATATTATGTTTCTTTGCGAGTTCCTGCATAAGTTTTGTTGTCGGTCCGTCGGGTATTTTTTCTACCATCGAATACCACTTAGTTTTCTGCTCCGCACAAAAATACGGTCCGTAAAATAGCTCTTGCAGACAAAGAAT
>DRJC01000193.1 GCA_011052365.1 Ignavibacteria bacterium | reverse complement strand
TTGTAGGTATCTTTTCCATTTATCTTTTCCATACCGGTCAACTTTTTCTTAACATCATCTTTTTTATAGGCAAACACAGAAAAGAGCATAGCAGATATTTTCATATTTTGAATTTGTTTTGGTGTCATCGCCCTTGATTGTCCCCCTGCTGAGGTATTTCCTTTTGTGCCGTCAAAAACTTGTGTTTGCTTCATTACACCGGCATCCATAAGCGAGTGATATTTATTCGGTGCTTTTTGAATAATTGTAAGCGTAAAATCAAATCTCTGAATCTTACCTTTCATTACTGTTTTACGGTCTTTAACAGCAAGCAATTTTTTCTCACCGCCGATTGCTTTAATATAGCTATTAAGAACAGACATAGCAGTTATTCCGGCAGGTATTTTTTTAGCCGAAGGATTATATTTTTCGGCATTCACATCATAATAATTTACAGTTTTGTCGGCACTAAATTTTCTCAATTTTTTTGCAACTGCCCCTGCATTACCTACCACAATTACATAGGAATTATTTGGTTTCACATATTTCTTTGCAAATTTTTGTACATCGTTTACTGTAACAGTACTAAGATTTTTTAAATAATTACGATAATAATCTTTGGGAAATTTATACATCTCAATATTTAAAGCATAGCGAGCAAGCGTTTGAGGTCTTTCTAAAGAACGTCCGAATTGACCGGTTAAAAAGTTTTTAGCGGCATTAAGTTCAGCAGTAGTAACCTTGTCCTTTCCTATTCTTTCCATTTCGTAAAGCAACTGTGTAATTGCACTATCGGTAACAGCATTACGAACTTCACTCGAAGCATCAAATTTGCCTACAAATTCGTCTGCACTTATACTTGAATAAGCACCGTATGTGTATGCTTTATCTTCCCGTAAATTTTGGAACAATCTTCCTGTAGCACCACCCCCGAGAATTTTATTTACTACAGTACCGGTAATTGCATCTTGCGTTCCAAGAGCAAGTTTTATTGGATAAGCAATATTAATTACCGATTGAACGGAACTTTCACGATTGACAAATGCAACTTTTCTTATAAGCGGTTCCTCTGGTGTTTTATATTTATGAACAGGAACGTCTTTCTTTTTCCATTGACCGAAATATTTTTCTGCAAGATTTTGTGCTTTATCTTTTGTAATATCACCTACTATAGCCAGGTATGCAATGTTAGGATGAAAATATGTGTTGTAGAAATTTCTAGATTCATTCAACGTAATACTTTTCACAGATTTTTCGGTTGTCATTTCTCCGTAAGGATATTTTTTACCGTAAACTAAAGCATTCATTACATTTCTTGCAATAGCATTGGGATTATCTTTGGCAGCTTTTAATGCCGATTCAGTCTGTTTTTTGAGTCTATCTAATTCTACCTGCTTAAATACAGGGTTTAATAAAACGTCAGACATAATATCGAGCAACTTGTCTGTGTGCTTTGTTAAAGATGAAGCATAAATTCCTGTAGCAGATGGTAATAAAGTAGCACCAATGAAATCTACTTGTTCATTTATTTGATCTTTAGTTCTGTTTTTTGTAGCGGTTCCAAGTAATTGACCTGCTAAATTAACATAACCGGCACTATTACCTTCAAAAATAGGATCATACTTTAATCTTAAAGAAAAACTAACCACAGGCAACTTATGATTTTCAACAACAATTACGGTTAGACCGTTATCCAATTTGAATGTGTCGTAATGTCCTAATTTAATTACTGGCGCCGGACCAGGTTTCGGTCTAACGCTTCTATCTAACTGTCCGAAAGCCGGAATGCTAAATAATAACATCAAGACTACGGATAAAATTTTATTTTTCATAATTTATTCTCCAAAAATTTTCACTCAATAAAATTTATTTATTTTTTTGCTGATTTTGGTAAATAGTACAAAACCACTCTGTTTTGTTTGGTAAGATATTTTTTCGCTACACGCTGAATATCTTCTTTTGTAACAGCCTTATATTTATTCAATACGGTATTTATCAAATTAGTGTTATGATAAAAAACGTAATAATTTGAAAGACTCGCTGCAACACCGGCATCAGTTGAGTTACTATTTACAAAACTACTTTCCTGTTGATTTTGTAACTTTTCAAATTCCTTGTTAGATATTTCATTATTAATAACGAGATTAATTTGAGCATTCATTGCTTCCTCAAGTTCTGCACCTGTTTTGCCTGCATTAGCAACTGCAAAAGTTAGAAACAATCCTGGATCTTCGAGAGACATTGGGAAAGCTCCGGCTTGTAGCGCAACTTGCTGTTCATCGACAAGGCTTTTATACATTCGAGAACTTTTTCCCCGCGAAAGAAGAGTGGTAAGCATATCTAAAGCATAAGTATCATTGCTGTTTTCTTTTGGGATGTGATAAGCAAACAAGACTAAAGGAAGTTGGATGTTATCATAAACCGTATCCACAACTTCGGCAGTTTGCGGTGGTTCAACTACACTTGGTCTATATATTTTTTCTGTTCCCCGTGGAATTGTTTCAAAATATTTTTTTACCCATTTTTTTGTTTGAGCAATATTTATATCACCGACAATTGTTAAAACGGCATTGTTAGGTACATAAAATTCTTTATAAAAATCTCTAAATTCCTTTAGTGTGGCTTTATCAATGTACTGAGCCGAGCCTATAGGAACCCAACGATAAGGATGGACTTTGTAAGCGTGTTTAAAAGTTTCCTGCAGAACGGTTCCGTACGGTTGATTATCCAAACGTTGTTTTTTCTCTTCCTTAACAACCTTCCGTTGTGTTTCAACGCCGATGCTGTCAATTTTAAGATGGAACATTCTTTCAGATTCGAGCCATAAACCGAGTTCTAATTGATTTGAAGGAAGTATATCGTAATAATAAGTTCTGTCTTGAGTAGTGTTTGCGTTTAATTCACCTCCGTTATTTTGAACAATTTTCATAAACTCGCCGCGTTTAATATTGGTAGAACCTTCAAACATTAAATGCTCAAAAAAATGAGCGAAACCGGTTCTGTTAGGCTGTTCATTTTTTGAACCTACATGATACAATACCGAAACGGCAACAATCGGAGTGGATGTATCCTGACGCAGAATTACGTGCAATCCGTTATTAAGATTATATTCGGTAAAATCAATTTTTTTGCTTTGAGCAGAACCAATGGAAACTGCTCCAAAAAGCAAAAGCAAGATGAAATATTTTACTTTCATTTTAAACCCTTTAGTTTGTTTAATTTTGGAAATAGTTTGTGCCGGAAATGATTTTTCAAGTTACTACTATATTTATAATACTGAAATAATTAGGACATATCAAAAGTAAGAATTTTTTTTGAGTTTTATTAGTCAATAGCTAAT
>DRJC01000192.1 GCA_011052365.1 Ignavibacteria bacterium | reverse complement strand
TGAAAAAGTATCCCTGTCAAAAAACTTTCCAAATCCTTCGGGTTCCATAATCCATTTTAAGATCATTGTTGTTAAGGACCAACCAATTGCAAAAAAAATAATTATCAAAGCTATATTCAAAAAGGCAGCAGTTAAAGATTCATTTATTAATTTTTTCCTAAAAATTAAAGCAGCAAAAATAAAGTGAGCTATAAATATCAGTATAATTATCATATCTTGTTTTGTCTAGTTTTCTTATTGATAATTAACCTTCCAATAATTCCGCCAATTATTCCAAAAATAGAATCAATTACTACATTGCTGAACGTAATTGCAATTGTATAAAGAAGTGAGAATCCGTATGTAACTATTTCGCTTGACATCTTGTTCAATAATCCCATTGTCTGATCTAATAAACTTCCCATATTTAATGAGCGCATAGCTGCTTCCGTTTGTGGCAATGTTGTAACAAAATCATTACTGTGCGCAATAAATGTTATCAGTATTTCAAAAGTCGATGAGAATAGTGCAAGAACAAGTCCTGTTAAAAATCCGTAAACTATTGCAGACTTTATTGATATCGGCGGCAAAACATTATTCACCCTTAAGTTTAAATATAATGCCACAAAAGAAGCTGCGGGGATAATTAAGAAATAACTGAAAGCTTTAACGTAGGGAACAGCTGTCAATACTGCGGCACCAAAGCCGGAAACAAGTATGGGTAAATATTTATTTGAATTCATAATAACGTAGTTTCTATTTTGTTAAAAAGTAAAGAGTTCTCAACGGCAGATAAGAAAAAAATAAATACCGTAAAACGGAATACCCGCGATAAAATCATTAAAAAGAAAAATATTCTTTGAGTAAATGTAAGTGAATCTATTTTAAATGGTTTGTTTTGCAATGTAAAAATTTAATTCTTAGTAAAAACAGAAATCTCTTTATCAGTTAAGACATACAGTTTATTGTTGAAAATGACTGCAGCTTTTACCGGGTAATTAAGAGAACTGCCGAATAAAAATAATTTTGATAAAAAAGAATCAGGTGTGTCCAAATCCAACAAGTAGATTTCATCTTTGGAATTTAACAACATAATATCATTATAAATTCTGATATTAGTGTAGTCCTTATTTAATTTCCTAATATTTATTCCGTTTCCGTACTGATCAAATCTAACAAGTTTTTTTCCATCTAATACATACACATTGTTATTATTAGAAATGGTTAATTTTGTAGGTTTTTTTAATGCATATATTCCATAATTATAACCTCCAAAATTTGTAATAAATCTTCCGAAAGTATTAAATTTTATAATTCTCACATTCTCTGAATCAAGTACGTAAAGTTCACCAAAACTTGATATAGCAGCACTAAGTGGGTAGCCGAAACTTTCCTTTTCATTTCCTTTATTTCTCGTTTTTAATTCTGAAATAAAATTTAAGTAGTTATCAAATCGTTGAATGCGTTGATTGTTTTCATCCGTTACATAAACATTAAGCGAAGTAGCAAAGACATCCACAGGCTGGTCAAATGCAGATGGCTGCCACCCGAAACCACCTGTATAATTAAGTATATTTCCCAATGTATCGAGAGCGAATATTTCATTTGTTTCTAAATCCGTAACATAAATTATTCCTTTTGAATTTATACTGAATGTTTCCGCATTTTGAAAATTACCGAAAGAAGTAAGCAAGTTATAGTTTTGCGGAAAGATGGGGGAAACCAAAAGAGCAAAAAATATAAGTAAAAAGGATTTATGAAATATTTTTGTTTTATCTATTTTCAATTTTAATTAAATAATTATCTTAAAAATCTTTGGAAGTAAAATAATGATAATAAGTATTCCATTCATGACAGTCCAAAACAATTTAGTGTAAATTTAGAGCGGTTCGTTTGGCTTGATTGCAAAGATTCACATAGTCCGTTTACGAGGCAAGCAAATCATTACAAAAAAATAATTCAATTTTGAAATTTATCTCTGTATATTTATGTTTGCAGTATTAAAATTGTCCCGTGGTGTAATTGGCAACACGTCTGATTCTGGATCAGAAGAGTCCAGGTTCGAGCCCTGGCGGGACAACAAGAGCAAAGTAAAAACTCACCACAACGGGATATCGATAACAAAGCGAATCGGGAAGCCCTAACATGACAACAATAACAAAGTAGAAAGGCTTTTGCAGCTTCTTACCCGACTGGGAATTAAAATCCTCTATATATTTGCTATCAAAAGTTATACTATTTCAAGAGTAAACTTATCATAAAATTGATTATCTATTCATTTAAAATTATATTTTAAGAACAATAAAAAATTAAAACTAATGCATCCATCTTACGCAGTAATAAATCTATCTAATTTAAAATATAATTTCCTCCGGATAAAGAAAAAGATTAAAAAAACCAAAATAATGGCTGTGGTTAAAGCAGATGCTTACGGTCACGGAATGACTGAATGTGCATCTTTTTTAGAATCACTTGGGAAGAACAAACCTGAATATTTTTCAGTTGCATTCCCAAGCGAAGGAAAACAACTGCGAGAAGCAAAAATTAAGCAGCCGATTTTAGTATTTGAACCGTTTACAAAAGAACAAGTTAATCTGTTATTCGAATATAATTTAATTGCAACTGTTTTCACTTTGGATCATTTAAGAATACTTGATTGGGGCTTTAAACAATTCGGAAAGAAAAATAAAGCGTTACAGAAAATAAGAATACACATAAAAGTTGATACAGGAATGAATAGGCTGGGAATCGGAATAAACGAATCAAATGATTTTATAAATAAACTTAAAAAGAAAAAGAATTTTGAAATTGACGGTATTTATACTCACTTTGCATGTGCTGATGAAAAAGATAAAACATTTACTCAGTTTCAGATAAAAAGATTTGAAGAGTTCTTAAGAAGATTAAAAAAAATGAATATTGATTACGGGTTGGCTCATGCCGCAAACAGCGGAGCTATTCTTGATGTTCCTAATTCATATCTTGATATGGTTCGTCCCGGGATTTCACTTTATGGTTATTATCCTTCTCTTGAAACTTCCGAATCAATAAAATTAAAACCCGTTATGAGTTTGTATTCTAAAGTAGCTTCTGTAAAGCAAATTAAAAAAGGTGATACTGTAAGTTACGGTAGAAAATATACGGCAAAACGAAAGACAAAAATTGTTTCCGTTCCGTTGGGATATGCCGATGGGATTAACAGGGGTTTATCAAATAAAATGGAAGTGTTGATAAAAAGGAAGAAATATAAACAAGTCGGTATTGTTGCCATGGACAGGATAATGATAAACGTTAACAACAATGATGTAAAGGTCGGTGATAAAGTTTTTGTGTTTGGTAATGATAAAAATAATTATATTAGTGTTTGGGATTGGTGTAAAGCTATAAATACTATTCCCTATGAGATAACCTGCAATATTAGTAATAGAATACCGAGGCTCTATAAAAGATAAATGGATTTTGTAAAACAATATATTATTCAAAGTATTTCTGCTGCTTCAAACAACCTTAGACTTGATACGCAAAAAATTGAAGTAGTTAGCCTGCTACGTGAGCTTATTGCAAAAGCCGATAATTTAGAAAAGGAAATTAAGTTGATGAAAACATCAACCGAACTTTCAACACTTGCCATACGGTTAGATGAGATTTATAGGTATCTGTCACAAGGTACGATAGACTTACTAAAAATATCCGATAAGTTTAAAGAGCACAGTCAATATTTAATTAGTGATCTGAGCAGGTTATTAGATGCAGTTAATCCATCATCATTTAGAGAAGCTATTACCAAGATAAAAGAAAACGGTCTCTCAAATGATCTTGATAACAACATTGATTTTGATGTAGCAAGCAGAAATACAGACAATTCCTACTTTGATAAATCAGAGACAGACATACTAAAAGAAAAAATAATAATGGAAGATGAGCCTGTTGAATCCGGTACATTATTTCAGAATTTTGAAGAAGCAATTTTACAGCCGATAAAAAACGTAGATGAACTATTAAAGACTCTTTTAACAAGCAATCCGGATCCTGAGGACTTAATAAAATATTGTGAGATACTTGAAAGCAATGGAAAATTAGCTGAAGAAAGGGGATTTGAAATAATATCAAATATGCATAATATAGTTGCTAAAGCACTATTATTGATAAGGGCAAATGAATTAACACCGACTAAAGAAATTGTTGAATCTATGAGAGCTTGTCTTATTGTGATAGTTGCAGTGGTAAAAGGAAAAGATGTTGATATTACCGGTTACTTAAATAGAGCTGAATCATTCGGTCGTCAGATAAAATCAATTAAGATTGAAGGATAAGTATAAATCAAGTTTCTTGTTATTAAAAAACTAAATGAGAATTTGGTAGCAGAAAGAGAATGTGTGATTGAATGGATGAATGGATGGGAAATGATAAATATGGATTTTAAAAAATCCATTTAACAGTTGCAGACTCTGTTTTTTTACAATCATTCATACTTTTAAAATTTGTGTACTAAACTGTAAAGAAAATAAAAATGAAATTTAAGATTACAAGGAATAAAACCAAATGAAATTATATGCTCTGATAATGGCTGGAGGTGTGGGCACAAGATTCTGGCCAAGAAGCAAAGAAAAAACACCGAAACAGTTTCTAAAAATATTTAACAGTAAAACAATGATCCAAAATACTATCGAACGTTTGGAAGGATTAATTGAAAACGAAAATATTTTTGTAATAACAAATAGAATTCAAAAAGATGAAATTGTTAAGCAACTATCCAACATTCCCGCAGAGAATATTTTAATTGAACCATTCGGAAAAAATACAGCCGCTTGCATTGGGTTGGCTTCAATTTTCATAGAAAAATTAGACCCTGAAGCCGTTACCTTGGTTTTACCTGCCGATCATATTATTAAAGAGAAAGAAGAATTTCATAATACATTGAATGTGGCAGCCGAATTTGCATACAAATCAAAAGGTTTGGTTACAATAGGTGTGCAACCGACGAGACCTGAAACCGGTTACGGTTATATACAAATTGACGAGAGAGAAGTTGAGGAAGGAATTTATAATGTTTATACTTTTGCAGAGAAACCCAATTATGCAACAGCCGTAAGATTTTTAGAAAGCGGGGATTTCTTTTGGAACAGCGGTATGTTTATCTGGAGAGTAGATTCCATTCTGAACGAAATAAAAGAATATCTACCGGAACTTAGTGAGGGATTACAAAAATTAAAAGAAAGTTTTTCATCAGATGATTTTGAAGAAATATTGGATAATATTTACCGTAAACTAAGAAGTATTTCAATTGATTACGGAATTATGGAAAAATCAAAAAAAGTATTTTTAACAAAAGGTAAATTTACCTGGAGTGATGTCGGCAGTTGGGAAGAAGTATATCAACTATCTCAAAAAGATGAGCAAGGAAATGCGATTAATGGAAATATATATGCTGATATGACAATGGATTCCTATGTTTATTCCCCGGATAAATTTACAGCTTTAATTGGTGTTGATAATTTAGTAGTAATAAATACTAAAGATTCTTTACTTATTTGCAGAAGGGATAGAAGTCAGGACGTTAAAAAAATTGTAGAACATCTGAAAGTAAATAAGTTGGACGAATACTTGTAATAATCTAATATGAAAAAATTAATAACCGAACTTGATATAATAAAATTTGCCGAATCGGGAGGTAATGTTTTACCAATCGGTGACGAAGATATTGTTACGGCTTTAGCC
>DRJC01000191.1 GCA_011052365.1 Ignavibacteria bacterium | reverse complement strand
ATCAAAACAACAAAAAACTCATTAAATAGAAGTCACTAACATTTTTCACTTTTCATTTATCATTCTGCATTACTGCTGATGCGTTAAAAATCTACATTAAATAAATTATACTGTTCTTTGACATTTTGATTGACTTCTATTTCAGAGAGAAGCTCTTTTATCGGAGTTTTATCGAATGCAGACACTCCAAGTATTTGCATTATCTCATAAATTGAGAGAGTGCTCTTGATTGAATGTTTGATATACGCAACAATCAAGTAAGTGCAAATAGCAATCCAAATGTGGGTATTGACTGCATTTTCAGAATGGCCCCAGAGTTTTTTTATGATTAGATTTTGTTTTATCCATTTGAAAAACACTTCTATTTGCCAACGATTTCGATACAATCGTGCAACCTCCAGTGCCGAGACATCGAAATTGTTAGTTAGAAAAACCAGCAATACCTCTTTGTTTTTATCGTAATATTCAACCATGCGGAGGTTTTCCGGATAACGTTTCCTAGACTTGTGGCCGGTGAGTTGTATCACTTTATCACCCCTTAATCCTGTACTTTCATCTATGTTGTAATTTTTTTCAACAACAAGGTAGGCCATTGTAACTTTTGCCCTTGAAACAAAAAAGGCTTCTGCCTTATTGATATTGTACAAAGCAGCAAAATCGATATACGCTTTATCCATTAAATAGATTGCCTGCGGTGTGGGAGATATAATATCCAGCACGTTACTGTCGTGGTACTTGCCATCCGTTATAAGAATAAATGCAGGAATACTCCCCCTTAAATCGAGCAGCGTATGGATTTTTACGGCTCCCCGGGAATACTTGCCCTTTGCCCAACTAAACAGGTTAATGCTTAAAGATATTGTTGTTGAATCAAGCGCAAATATCTCATTGTCAATATCTATATTTGGGATTGGACTATTTGAATAAAGCGGCCGGACCAGTTTTATCAAATACTCCCCAAAATCGGCAAAGATCCTCCAATCTCTGCGTTCATTTGCACGGGAAAGTGATGATTGATTAACGTTTTGTTTTATCCCTAAATGATAAAGTTTGTTCTTATGCGCTTTCAAACAAGTACAGATATCCCGTAATGAATTTCGTGAAGTAAGTTGTCCAAAGAAAAGCTGAACAAACTGGTTCCAACAGTTCAAATGCTTTACACGATAATTTCCGTTGTAGCGTTTGACACACTTTTCAAATTCATATCTGTTGACAAACTGTAACAGTTGGGCAAATACATATTTTCCTGAATTCATAGTTTTACATTTTTATAAATGCAAAACTATAAGTCAATTCAAATCAAAAAATCAAAGAACGCTTGTAACACAATGATATCTATGTGTTTATTTTTATTTTTAAAATATTAACGCATTAGTAGTAAACCTTTATAATGAATTTCTATAATAAATCTTTTATTGTTTATGGTATCCATAATGACACCTTGGTATTATCTGAAAATTCCTATGATAATCCGGTATCCTATCATTTTACAAGATCGAATTAATTAAAAAATACAGTTATGAAAAGATTTTACAAATTGCTATTGATAGCCTTGTTAGGCTTAAGCACGTTATTTTGTGAAGCACAACAACGTGGAGACACATTAATATTACATCGTAACAAAAGGGGAGGCATTTCATTTGTTCGTTGAACCTGAGAATAAATGTATTAGTAGAAAAACTTGCTTTTTAATAAAACTTTTATTACTTTTGAACCAGTACATTAACCTGAAAGCCCAAAATGACCTCAGTGATTACCATACCAACACATCCTCCATAGTTGAAATGGTTCTATACATGAATTCTTTTCTCTAAACAAAGTAAAAATTTTGCTAAATGAAACTGTTAAAACTTATACTTTTTTCCGTTGCAATTTTGTCATTTTTTGAGGGATGCCATAAAACGGATGATCAAAATGCAGGCTGTCCGATTTTCAGTATTGTTCCTAAACAACCTTATGATGATCCGGTTTGGCACCCTTCAGGAGAAATTATTGGTTTCAATCACAAACCGATAAAGGAAATCAATTACTCATACGGATACGAGTGTCCGATGCAGGCATCATATTATTATGAGGAAGACTCCGCTGGTTTTTATCTAATTGATGTAAACGGTATGAATCAGCGAAGGGCACTTCCATACTATTTGCTAACACCTGCCTGGAGCCATGACGGGAAATGGATTGCTTTTTCCAAAGGAGGACAAATCTTTAAAATGCCTTTTGACGGAGAAAAATTCGATACAACTGCCATTGAACAATTGACTTTTGAAGGTGGTAATTTTTTCCCGGCCTGGAGCCCTGATGATGAGTGGATTGCCTATGATTCAGATTTTGATAGTAAAAATGGAGCATATTATAGCTGGAAAATGAGGAGCAATTCAACGAATAAAACACTTATAGCAAACGGACGAATGCCAAGTTGGGAAAATCAAAGTATAGTAATTTATATTGGCCTTGAATATCAGATTTACAGTATTTCGTTAACTGATTCGACAGTAACACAAATAACTGATAAAAAAAGCGTAAAAATGTATCCTAAGTTTAATCCCGATAATTCTATAATTGCTTACTATTCGGTTGGTAATGATCCGGAAGAAAATGGAATATGGTTGACGGGAAGCAATAAGGGGAATAACGGACAAATGCTGGTTTCTGAAGCTTCAAGTTTTTCATGGTCGCCTGACGGCAAAAATATTGTTTATCTGCATCGTGCCAATAATTACAGAATAGACGAAGAAACAGGTGTTCTATGGATCATAAATACGGAAACCAAAGAAAAAAGGCAATTAACATATAATCATTTCAATTTATTAACCCATTAAATT
>DRJC01000190.1 GCA_011052365.1 Ignavibacteria bacterium | reverse complement strand
GAAATTTTTCCCTTAATCTGAATTATGAGATCATTGATACTTGACAAAGCCGATTCAGCCGTTGAGAGAAGATTTTTTGCTGAAGAAATGTTTGTCATTGCTGCTTTCATTAAAGAAATCTTAGCAGTAAGTTCTTTACCTACCCTGTACCCGGATGTATCATCAGCTACACTATTGATTCTGTTTTGAGAAGCCAATTGCAACTGTGCTTTTTGTGTCCGGTAGTCTGTTTGCTTTAGTGCATTATAAGCAGCGCTTGCACCGAGATTTGAATTAATTTGGAAAGCCATAGGAACCTCCTTGTTGGTTATAAATACTGCATATCCTTATGCAGCTTGTAATTAAATAGTGAGAGTGTAGTCTCAAGTATATTATCGGAAGGTAGATTAAGAAGTTTAGACCGGCATTAAAAAATTATTTTTTTACAGTAGCTTTAGTTTTTCTTTAAGAATTTTTAGACTATTTAAAACCTCAGGTGAAGAAACAAATTGAATTTCTGCGGATTGAATTAAAGCAACTACTTTTTCAAAGTTATTATTCTGTATATAAGCAGATACAAGGTAAAAAATTATTGAAGGATTACTTTCATTTAAGTTTTTTGCTTTTTCTAACATTTTTTCTGCATTCGCAAAATCTTTTAACTGCATTAGGGTAATGCCCGACTTATTAAATAAAATTGCGTTTGAAGGAAATTTATTACAGAGAGCATTTAGTAATAATACTTTATTATCAGTTCGGCTATACTTTTCAAGAAGTGTTAAAACAAGGTCTAGATTTTTATCATCAATAAAATTCAGATATTGCTCTATTGTATTTAAACTAAATTTTTTATTATTCAATAACTCATCATACAATAGTAATTCGTTTAATGAATCACCTTTCGTTAAATTTTTACTCTCCTTTAGCAAAGGAAAAAAAATGTTAAATAAATAAGAATTACCGGAAGATACAGCAATTTTTAATCCTTGGTAAATAATACTTTTATCATCTAATAGTATGCTCTGGAAAGAGAATTTCTTACCTTCAGAATACTGCTTATTTACTTTATATGCATGATAACAACATGAACCGGCTTCTTTAAATTTCCCGTTTGCTATGTAAACTTCTGATGCCGCTAATAAATTTAAAGGCTGATCCGGATCACATTCAATACTATTTTTTAGATAATCTTCGGCTGCACCAAAGTTTTGTTTTTCTGCAAAGCTAATCCCTATATATCTGTATGCAAGTGCTTTATATTCTTTTTTTAAATCCGCTCCCTCTAAAGCTTCATAAAAATATAGTAGGGCTTTTTCTTTATCATCAAGCACTCCGTAGGTTTGACCTAAATGAAATGAAATATATGGGCTTTTCTTTTTATTATATTCTTCCAACAAAACCTGCAGGTTCCTACCGGCTTTTAACTTTAATTCATTGTTTGTTAAGCTATAACCAACGTGGTTAATTTCTAAAGTAGAATTTTTAATTCTGTATTTATTTTGTTTTAAAGAGTTTTCTATTTGTTCGTGAATTGCACCTTCAAAATTTAAATTCTTATCGTTTGGAAATAATCTTACATAAGCCATAACAGAAGGTCTGTCATTAATATTATCGATATTATTAATTCTGCAATAATAGGCTTCATTACTTTTTTGTCGGGTTAGTTTCTTTAATTCATTTATTGATTTATGCAGTAGTCTTTCATCAGCATCTAAATATAAGATCCAGTCCCCTGACGATTTTTTTAATGCATAATTTCTAGCCGCGGCAAAATCATTAATCCATTCAAAATTATATATTTTTGCCCCGAAAGTTTTTGCAATTTTAATAGTATTATCGGTTGAACCTGTGTCTACAACAACTATTTCATCAACAATGCCCTTTACACTCTCAAGACATTCTTTAATGTGTTTTTCTTCATTTTTAACGATCATACTTAAAGTAATCATAAGGGTTCGTCCCGTCTCAATTTAAATTGAAACTATGTGGAAAATTTTTTATGAATAATTTATACTCCAATCTTTCTTTTATCTGTTCAATAGTACTTTTCCAATCTCCGCTTTTTTGTTGACGGAATAGTTTCATTGTTGGATACCAGGGTGAATCATTTCTGTGCAAGAACCAGCGCCAGTCTGAATAATAAGGCAGCATAACCCAGGTTTCTATTCCCATAGCGCCGGCAAGATGAGCTATTGATGTATCAATTGAAATGACTAAATCCAGATTTTTTATAATTGCTGATGTATCAATGAAAGGTGTTTCATCAATATTTTTGAACGAGGTAACCGGAAGTCCTTTATAATCAATGGCATTATCGGTTTCCTCTTTTTGTAATGAGAAATATTTAACGCCGTTTATTGAAAACAAAGGCATTAAGACATCCAGATTACAAGAACGGTTTTTGCCGTACAAATTGTTGGAAGCTCCTGACCAAACAATGCCGATTTTCATTACTTCATCACAACAAATTATTTTTTTCCATTTTTCTATTTTATCCGGTTTGGCAAATAAGTATGGAATTTCATTTGGAATAGTTTCAAATTTTGTGTGGAAATATTTTGGAAGACTTAATAAAGCTACCTGGTAATCATAATCAACTTGTGGTTCTTTAAACTCCGTCTGCTTAATTATTTCGTCTATGTACTTATGTTCTTCAAAAAGATGATATAATTTCGGATTGCATTCAAAAATTACAAAAGCACCTTCCATTTTTAATAATTTTAAAAACCTCAAAAATTGAATATTATCCCCCAATCCTTGTTCTGAATAAACGAGTATTCTTTTCCCCTTAACATCCTGATTTTCTAATAATTTATCGGTTAGTTTTTTAGTGTTTACAGATTTAAGATTTTTCCTGAATTCATATTCTATCCAACCATCTTTAAAGTTTTCAAGTTTTAGATCAAGTAATGCTTTATTCCATATAGCAAGTTCTTGATTTGGATTTATTTCAATTGCTCTTTTATAATATTCCAGTCCCTCTAAATGCTTTCCCGATCTCTCACAAACAACGCCCAGATTATAGTAAGCATCATCAAAGTCATTTTTAATCCTGATAGATTCTTTATAAAATATTTCGGCATCTTTAAATTGCTTGAGCTTACGATATGCATTGCCTAAATTATAATATGCAAGAGATAGCTCCGGGTTATATTGAATTGTTTTTAAATAACAATTAATTTCAGATTGTGTGTTTCCCTGTTGGCAATATATCAACCCAAGATTGTAGTGTGCTTCATAAAATTCAGGCTCCAACTCAATAGCTTTTAAATACCATTTTTTTGCTTCTTCAAGTTTTCCTAATTTTTTAAATACCGTACCCAAAGCGGAAAAATATTCTGCTTTAGCTGGGTATTCTTTTATTAATGATTCAATATAAAATCTCGCTTTATATAAATTATTTTTAGTGAAACTTTCTGCTGCAAGCTTTAAAAGATTTTCAGCATTATTTCCATAATTCGCCTTAATTTCAAAAATATTTTGGGCAGGAATTTTCATCTTTTTTATTTAAAACCATTAACTAATTATTTTAATTAAATTTTTTGCAACTATAGACCATGAATGTTTTTTCATATCTTCAGCGGCTTTTTCGCCTATAATTTTTAACCTGTCCCTGTTATTATATGCGTATTCAATTTTGTCTATTATTTCATCCAGGTCCGGTTCCTCCCAATTCGACATTAACCGGTTATCAGAATTATAGAGGTTAAATTCTTTCATTTTTTCCAACATAATGGAATTATCAGCTGAAAGTATGTCTTTGTGACCGGTATTAAAAGAAGCAATAACAGGTTTTCCACAAGCCATATATTCCATCATAATAAGATTAGTACCCCCTTCGCACCTGTTCGGAAATAGACCAATATCTGAAGTCAGATAAACTTCACGTAGATTTTTATTTGGTATCAGAGGCAAACTAAATACACGGGCAGAATCTAAATCATTAACCTTACATATATTCAGCATAAATTCCTCCCAGGTATTCCCTTTTTCTTCATATTTTATGAACTCTGACTGTGACATACTTTTCATTGTTTGCTGCCAGGCGTTATACCAAGAGTTTATAAGAATAATGTCTTTGTATTTTTTCTGAAGAATAGAAATTGCTTTTATAATTAGGTCCTGACTTTTCCTTATCTCAAACTTACCACCTGAGTAAATTACAAACAGATTATTATTACCAGGGCTTTTACCGGGATAAAACGTTTTCGGATCTATTCCCTGGATTAGTATATCAGCGTTTTTAATACCCGCAGTTATAAGTTTTTCATATGACCATGTAGATGCAGCAATAACCTTATCGTACTTTTCAGAATTTAACACTGAATTTTCGTTGAGTTCATTTTCAAAAACTGTATAACCGTAATTAAATTTTCCTCTTACGTTAAACAACGGATCAAAATTAATGCCCACTAATATTTGGAATACCTTACCACTGCTTAATTCTTCGGTTGAAGTTGATTTGTTATTTGAAAGATCAACAATTTCAATTTCATTTGAGACTTCTTTTTTAAGATGTTTACAAACTATTCCCCATCCAAAGTTACCATCTTCGGATAAACCGAGAAATAATTTTTTTTTCTGTGTTGTAGGATTCAAAGTTTCGCGAAGTGGTTCATTATTCATTTTATGATTTATCATATATTCTAAATTGTTTTTGATTTTTCTGACAACGTCATTCCATTGACCTGGTTTCTGCTGCCTAAATAATTTCATAGTAGGATACCAGGGAGAATCCGTCCTATCAAGCATCCATCTCCAGTCCGGTAAAAATGGAATGAGTACCCATACGGATTTTCCAAGTGAACCTGCTAAATGTGCTATTGAAGAATCAATGGTTATAACTAAATCAAGATTAGAAATTATTGCGGCAGTATCTTCAAGAGTTTGTATTTTATTTGCAATGTCAATTACCTGTTTTTTAAAACTATTTGCTTGATTAGAAGCACTACCTTTTTGCAGGGAATAAAAGTCAACTCCGGGAACCGATAAAAAAGGGAGAAACATTTCAAGCGAGCACGACCTGTTTTTATCATTTGTATGAGTTGGACTTCCAGCCCACACAATTCCTACTCTAAAATTATTTTTGCCGAGTAATTCTTTTTCCCACGAATCTGCGAGAGAAGGAGTAACATAAATATATTTAGTTTCTTTCGGAATATTGTCAATTGTAGTTCCAAAATAGAATGGAAGACTCAGTAGCGGAATGTGATAATCATATTTAAATTCCGGTTCTTTATTTTCATTTTTTTCAACTAATTTGTCAATGCCTTTAAGGTTTTTAAAAAGAAAAGTAAGCTGCTTATTACATTCAAAAATTACTACAGCACCTTTTTTCTTCAGCATCGGCAAATATCTAACAAACTGAATCGAATCACCAAGCCCCTGTTCACCAATAACCAGAATTATTTTACCGTCAATATTTTCTGATTGAAGAAAAGGTTTTTTAAAATTCCTTTGGGGATAATCGGGTCTCTTTAAACGCCATTCATATTCCGCCCAACCTTTTTCAAAATTTTCCTGTAAAAGATAAATATGTGATTTATTGTAATGTACTTCCGGTATGTTTTCATCGACAGTAAGTGCTACATTACAATATCTTAATGCTTCTTTAAAACGCCGCTGTACCATCATATCCAGACTGAGATTTGTAAACGAGAAAGCTTTACTCGCTTTATCGCCTGTAGCAAGATTATAATAAAATTCAGCTTCTTCGGATTTACCTGTATCACATAAAACGTCGGCAATATAAACGTAAGCCAACTTAACCCCGGAATCTATTTCTAAAGTTTTTTTATAAAATAGGGTGGCTAAATCATATTTTTTTAAGTCACGGTAAATATTACCAATGTTTAAATAACAAATGGCATTTTTAGGAAATAATTCAAGGGCTTTGTTAAAATAACGCAGGGATATATCTAATTTTTTTAATTTATAATAAACAAGCCCCAGGTTGTTTATTGCGCCCTGATGTTGAGGTTCTAAGGTAAGTGTCGTCTCAAAATTCTGAATTGCCTTTTCAAAATTTTGGGTCTCTAAATAACAATTTCCAATGTTAAAGTAAACTACGGGATTATTAATATCTGTAATTAATGCTTGTGAATATAACTCTATTGCGTTTTCAAACTCCTTTATCTTCAACTTGAAATTTCCAAAATTTATTAATGCGTCTCTATAGCTTGGGTCATGTTTAAGTACAAGTTTGAAGCACTTTTCTGCTTCTTTAAATTTTTTCAGGTTTGTAAAAATAACCCCGGAATTATTTAACGCAGCAGTTTTAAGAGGATTTAGTTCAAGGGTTCTTTGATATTCTTCAATAGCAAGTTCAAATTTTTTCAGAAACTGATAACAGTATCCTAAATGATAATGCGCTTCAGAATAATTTTCAGAAATAGATATGGTCTTCTTAAAATAATCGCTTGCTTCCAGGTACTTTCCCTTTTGAAGATGGGCTATTCCCGTTTCATAGAGAGAATCGGGATTTTGACAACTCAAGTCTTGAGTATCTGTAGAAACCCTACTATTTAATTCGTCGTAATTATTGTCTGAATATTTTTCCACAATAAGTTATCCGTTAGCTAACGGATCAATTTTTATTAGTTATTACAAAATTTTCTGTGATTTTTATAAATGAACCGTGATACTTGTAATAGGCGGTGGTTTCAATCTCTAAAAATTCAGATACCATTCTACCAGTTGATATTTTCATCTTCATACCTCTCGAAAAGATTATTGAATTCCTTTTTATTGTTCCACATATTTTTTAGTAATACGGCTATCATTAAAACAAGAACAGCAATTACAGCAAACATTGGTATCAATTCCATTTTTTAACTCCATTAATGATTATTGAAATAAATGTCACCACTCCGCTAAATAGGAACAGGACAATCCGTTAGCTAATGGATAGGATTATTATTGTTGTATTCATTTTATACCCATTCTTTTTTCTATTAAATTCTTGATAACCGTTATTTTTTAACTCAATTTCAACAATGCAAAAACACGGGAGTAAAATCCAGCTCTATAATTTAAAGGGCAATTCTATTACTTTGCAGACAACGTGTCTATTATATTTTCTAACTCCGGTTTTAGGCTATCAAGTTCAGCCGACCTATTCAGCATATTTTCAACTTTTTGAAGTCCCTGCTTTGCGAAAGTATTTTCATTATTATAGCTAAGGGCTAAGTTGAATTTATCTTTAGCTGTTTCAGTGTTGTTTTTTAATAACTCAATTTCTCCAAGAGTAGCATACGCCTGAGAAGAAAAGGGATTTAAACTTAAAGCATTTTCTACTGATTTTTCTGCCTCTACTATTTTTTGGAGTCCCAAATAATTAAAAGCTATAAAATTTTCTATACTTGCTAAAAATACTGTGTGTTCTTTTTTAGCTATTGTCAATTTTTCAATAGCTTCACTAAACCTTTTTTGAACAAATAGATCAGAAGCTTCTTCAAAATAATTGTCCTTCCCTTCAGGAGATTCAGCTGAGTCATCGGCAAATAATGAATTATCATCCTCAGCAAAACCTAATTTCACATTTATTTCAGTTAATGCATTTTGAGCACCCGGGTGAGATGGATTATTTTTAACAGCCCATTCAAACATTACTTTTGCATTGTCTTCCAATCCATTAACGAGGAAATATTTACCAAGTCCCAAACACGCTTCAGATGAATTTGGATTTGTTTCTAAAGCTATTTCAAAGTCTTTTTTGGCATCGTCAAATTTACGCTGACTAAATTTTGAAGTTCCTCGCAAAATGTAAAGGTCTTCAAGGCTGAATTCATTTTGATCTGATGGTGAGTAGACTTTTTCAGCTTCATCCAATTTAGTCACAGCCATATCAAATACGCTATCGGTAAAAAAATTATACGCTGTTAAAAACAGTTCGTTAAATGTGTTCATTGTTGCTCCTATGTAATATTATTGTTTAAAAATCCGATTCATTTTATTTCAGTTAATTCTGCTAAATCCATCTGTTCGTGGGCTTTCTGATAAACTTTAAAGGCTTCTTCTTTCTCACCTAAAGCCGATAACGCATCTCCCATTCCTTTATATGCACGTAACGAACCATAGTTATTATCGAGCTCTTTTTGGAAATAGTTTATTGCTTGTTCAAATTTTCTTTCAATTAAACAAATTTTTCCGGCAAGGTGAAGAAGAGAATCAATTTTTGTTTGGCTATTATCGAAGTTAAACTTTTTGTTTTCAAGAACAGTCTGTAGGTAATTTAAAGCTAGCCCATATTCTTTATCCTGTATACAAACCTGTGCCCTTTGAACTATTTCCGATAATTCATCCGAATCCAGAGGGTAGAAGATATTCTTGTTCAAATATTCTTTACCTCTAAGCCAGATATCTTCAGGATCTGCGCCCCATTTTTCGACAAAAATTTTCTTGTTTATCTCCAACCGCTCTGCATATTTTTTTGTACCGTCGGCAGTAAAACTTTTTGAACCGAAATGATGAATAAAAACATCTTTTGCTACTACTGTTTTATAACCTGCTATTTGTGCACGCAAACAAAAATCATCGTCTTCAAAATTACCGGGTGAAAATCTTTCATCCAGCCCGCCGATTTTTTCAATTACTTCTTTTTTTATTAACGTGCAAAGAAAGGCAACACGGGGGAATTGGAAAATTTGCCCGGCGTTTTTCTCCCTATTTTTCTTCGCATACACATGCATCTTTGGTATGTCGGGATATGTTGCTTCTTTATCAAATTGTACACCGCTTACAGAGTTGCTGATCGGTCCGACTAAACCTATTTGGTTATCGACTTCGGCAACTTCAACCATTCTTTCAAGCCAGCCCTCAGTTACAATTATATCGTTATTTGCAATTAGGATATATTTACCCTTTGCAACTTTTATAGCCTGGTTAACCCCTTTTGGAAATCCGAAATTCTCTTCATTAAAAATTACCTTTATCCTTTCATTTTTTGTTGAAAGCTCTTTAAGATAATCTACAGTTTCTTTATTACTCCCATTATCAACAAGGATCAGTTCATAAGTGGCTTTTGTAAATTTCAGCAAAGATTGAACGAATGATTTTGTGTATTCAAACTGGTTGAAAGAAAGAGCGATGATTGAAACGATTGAGGAACCTGAAGCGAAATCGTTTTTCCATATCCGGTTAAATTCGTTTACAATTTCATTCCTATTGGGAATGTTTTTTATCTCTTTATCATATTTGCTGTAAATTTGTTTACGTACTTTATCGAATAAATATCCTTTAGATGAAGTGGTTGAAGAACCATCTAATTTCCAACTAACTTCGCATGTAATTTTCTTTATATGTTTAAATGGTGTTAATTCCGATAACCGTAAAAGTAACTCCCAATCTTCCAGTACATTTATAGTTTCGTTAAACAAACCGGCTTCAAAAAGTTTTTCCCTTTGTATCGCAAAACAATTTATCGGGGCAATATTTCCAACCAGTAGTTTGTTCCTTTCATAATCAATTGAATATGGAACCGACTCATCAATTATTTTATATCCTTCATTTGTTTTTTCATAAACTACACGCACTGCATCCGTATAAACAATGGAATTAGAATCAGAAAGATTATCGGAAATAATCAGCAGATGATCCGGATAAAAGATATCATCATCATCGAGGAATGTTATATACTTTCCTCTTGAAACTTTGATTCCATTATTACGGCTTGCAGAACGCTCCCTATTCATTATGTTCCGAACGTGCTGGTAATTAAACTGTCCTTCAAATTCTTTTAGGACACTTAAAATTTCTTGTTGACCATCATTTACAACAATAACTTCAAAATTTTTATATGTCTGCTTAGTTAAACTTTGCAGAGCTTTTTTTAAAGATTCCGGTCTGTTATAGGTAGGAATTACAACCGAAAATTTTACCGATTTATGAAGATATTCGGAACAATTATAATGGGATAAATACGTACCTGAAAGCGGAGGTAAATCAGATACTGAATCCCAGTTTTTTTTACGTGCTTTTTCAGATTCTTTTAATGAAATATTTTGATTTACATGTTCTACGCTACTCTCAGATAAAAGATACAAACCCAATATTTTATTTATGTGCTCAAATTTTTCAAGTTTTACAATTCTTAACCAAAAGTCATAATCTCCTGCGGATTTATAAACTCCATCGAAATAACCATATTTTTTGTGAAGCGTTTTTCTCCACATAGGCTGCGGACCTATGTAACAAATTCTGAATAAATTCGTACGGTCAAATTCAGGCCAAAGCAGCAGCCCTGTTACGGGAGCGGTCTCAAATTCTTCATTCTCTCTATCCGTAACTTTTGAGTCGGCATAAACAAGTGCTATATTATTTTTTTCATCAAGGGCATTCGCTAGAATTTCAAGTGCATCTTCTTTGTGTCTGTCATCCGTATTTGCATTAGTAATGTATGTTCCTTTTGCTACTACAATTCCTCTGTTCCAGGCTTCGTAAATTGTTTCTCTGCCGGTTTTTACATATTTAATATTTTTATATTTATCCTGATATTCTTTTACAATCTCATCTTCATTCTGTTGTGAACCCGAATTAACGATAACAATTTCCAGTTCGCCTTTTTTGTACAAAGTCTGATTGATCAAATCATCGAGGCAACCGCGGAAAAATTTCTCGGAATTATATGTTGATACTATTGCCGAGACTTTAATTGATTTGTCATTAGTTTTTACAACAGGTTCAATAAATTGTTCATACTTCTTATCAACAGTAAGCAGTTTTTCTATCGAGATATTGTTTTTAATTGATGTTTCAAAAATATGTTTTTTAACTTGTTCAATATTTTTTATAAAAAAATGTTCTTTAACAAGTAATTTATCTTTGAGCTGATTTATTTGATTTAACCATTTTTTGAAGAAAACGTACGTATCTATCTTATAAGTTTTGACTGAGTTTAATTCTTTTGTGGCGTCTTCAATATTTATATGTTCTACAAGGGAATAATAGGATGGTATTATTTTAAAACCTTTGTCAACTATCCTCCAGCAAAGATCCGCATCACCGGAATAGAATGTTAATGCTTCATCAAATCCTTTAACCTTTTGAAAAGCTTCTTTCTTTATCAAACCAAAATTAATAAAGGGGCGTTCACCATAAATATCAAAACCATAATCCTTGAAAAAGCCGTCATAATCCTGAATTGTGTTCCTATGCAAAAATGAGACCCCACCTACTGTTTTATCTTTTGCAGATTGTAGTGCAAAATTACAAGCAAATGGATGTAAAACTATATCATCTGAAGCATACATTATCCATTGCCCTTCAGAGTGATTAAATCCGTGGTTCATAAGTTTTGTCCACGAAAAAGTTTCTTGGACACCGAATATTTCTTTATCGAAAAAGATTTTTTTTATGTTGTATTCTTTAATTAATTTATCATATTGCTCGGTAAGTTCATCACCACAATATAATAGTACTTCATAGCTAAGACCAAAACAGGCATTATCTAGTGATGATAAAAATGATGAAAGACCCTTACTACGATTTTTTGATGGAAGGACAAATGAAATTGTCGGTCTCTTTTTATTAATTTTCAAATCATTCAAGTATTCAGAAGGTAAGTCTATATTATAATTAATTTGAGTAAGTTTATTTTCACTTTTTACATTTAAAATTTCAGCCCAATTATTGATTTTTTCTAATATTTCAGGTGATCTAATTCCGCGTTGAAATAACTCTTTAAATAAAAAATATACTTGTGGAATAACAAAATTTTTATCAGCAACCTCAGCTAATTTATTTAAAACCCTTAAGTTTTTTCCGGATTTAAAGGACAATAAATAATTTTCATAACTTGCTTTAAATTTTTTCTTATTCTCGTTAAAAAGTCCTTTTAAATAATTATAGAATGGGTCTTCTGCATAATTATTTGAATCATTTTCAAATAATAATTCAAGTTTATTTTTTTCGGTAAATAATTGTTTTTCATAATTAGCGTATTGTTTTAAGTCTGTTCCATTTAAATTAAATAATTCTTTTAATCTATTTAGTGCAATGAAATATTTTTCATCTTTAAATTCTGAAATATTATCGGTAAAATTATTCGTCACATCTGCTGTTTCTAATTCAACTACCTGAATTTCAAATTCACCTTTTAGAAAATTTTCTATTCCGGTTATTTTTGGTAACCCTCCAAGAAAATCATATTTATATTCAGATTGTAAATAGACAGTTGTTTTGTTCTGATTTCGAGTCATCATATTTTCCATCGCAAACGAAATGACTTGATGATCGATATCTTTAATACAAGTAGTGGTTCTATACTTACATTGCCAGTTACATCCAAAACATTCAAGCGGTAATGATACAATAGAGGTCAAATTAGAATATGGCATAAATCTACCAAAATGACCTCCACCGAGAAGTATTAAATTTGGTGTGCCTACAGCACAGGCAATATGTGCCAGTCCTGTTTCTGCTCCAACAGCAGCAGCACATTTCTGCAGTATTGCAGCACTTTGCCTAACAGTTGTTTTACCGGTAAGGTCAACAACCTTTACGGTTAAGTCCTTAATATTTGCCTGATTTACCTGATGGTCTTTAGCCGAACCAAGCACAACAACCTCAAACCCATTTTCGTTGCAATAATTATTTATTGCTTTACCATAATCATTGTAAATTCTTACTTCATATTGTGCACCTGCAAAAAGAGCTATTGTTTTTTTGCTTTCCAAATTGTTTTCTGAAAATACTTTATCAGCATAATTATGGTCTTCCTCAGTCAGCCATATTGATGGAGTAAGATTATCACATTCAATTCCAATTCCCGTAAGAAAATCGTGATGTCTTTCAAGTTCAGTTAATGATGCAGAATTTATTGGAATAAGTTTTGAATAGGATTTATTATTTTTTTCCCATTCTTCTTTTAACATATTTGATAAATCTCCTTGATGAGCTATTTTAATTTTTGTTTTTGTACATAATGTTAAAAAGTCTGCTATTACATCACGTGAAAAAACTGAATTTATTGCATACTCAGCTTTAATTGAATACAATTTTAGAATAATTTCTTTTCTATATTCTTCTTCTGCAACAAATTTTTTCTTATCAAAGGAAATAATATTATCTACGAATGGAGAAACTTCGTATAGTTCACTTACAATATTTTGGCAAACAACCGTTATTTTATATTCATTATAAAACTCTTTTAACGGTTTCAACATAGACGAGGCAAGGATACTATCGCCTATAGCATCTGTGCGAATCCATAAGATATTTTTTGTATCCTGTTCTTGATTTGTTGTTGGAGTAGATTCAGGCTTTTTACCGATTATCCTAATCTCTTCACCAAGATTTTGCTTATTTAATTCTTCAAGCATTAGTGATAATTCTTCATTTGACTTATTGGGGTACTTATTCTTTAGAATTTGCAATGGGATTTTAGAACCGTAATCGCCTCCGGTTGTTGAGTATTTTACGATACCTAAGTGTGCTTTAGTAAATAGATTTGTTATTGAATCTACAGTAAAATAAGAATAATGACAGTTACGATCGAGCCAATCCCATCTTTCACCAAGATACGCTGAACACAAACTATAAAAATTAGGAACAACACAATAAAATATTCCACCCGGTTTTAAAACATAATCTATTTTTTTTACCAGCTTTAGAGGGTCGGGAACGTGTTCAAGTACGTGCGACATTGTAACAATATCAACACTATTTTCGGGAATATTTGAATCGGTAAACTGCTCCTGTCTAACATCTAATTTGAGAACATCTTGGGCAAATTGAACATTGCGGTTTATAAATTCAAACCCTATAACATTCATTCCGCTTTTACGTGCATTATGTAATAACGCTCCCCAACCACATCCTATATCCACGAGGGTTCCACCCATAATGTCTTTGCCGTAATAAGCAACTGCCTCATTAAACAAACCCTTCCGCTGCGCAGCAATGTATTCATCTTTAGTATCCAAAAGATTAAAATCTTCGGGAACGGCAACGGTGACGGCAGCATCAGGGATACCTACGGTATAAACATTTTTGTAATAGTTTTCCATCCATTTTTGAGTCGGACGCTCTTTAAGAAATACAAAGCCACATTTATTGCACCTTGTTATGTCAGGAGGATGGACGATACTGCTTTTATCCGAACCGCAGATAAGACAATTAATGATTTCTTTATCTTTAACGATTGAAGTTAAAGTCTTCACCTCTATTTTTGAGTCATAAGTAAACTTAGCAATACAAAATCCGAATTTTTCCTCGGATGATGTAATGATTTCAAAACGGGGATCGCTCTTAATTTGTAAAAAGCTTTTTTTGTGTTTAATATGGTTTATATCATCGAGAGCTATTATACAATCTTTTCTCAATTTTTCAATAAGATAATTGAATTCAAGGTTGCCTATGTGTCCCCCACTGTCTAACAAAACAAAATCAGGTTTACATTCAAAGGATATAAGACATTTTTCTAACATGTTATCTTCTACACTTTCAAAATTTGTTTCATCATAGTATAACTTTGCCCTTTCATTTTCTTTATGGTCAACAAAAATATCGTCGAACTCGACTTCCTTAACCGTGCTTTTGTCTATCTCTTCTATGGAAGGCAGCATTTTACGGGGAAGAGAAAGACCATGTAATAGAGTTACATAATTACTTAAGCCATTGTTTGTAATGTTTTGTATTGCTTGTTTGTAATTGTTTTCGTTTACTTCAATTGAAAAAAACTGGTTTTTACCCAATTCTAATTTTTTGAGTGCAGAAGCAATAATTTTTGTAGTGCCGGTGCCTAAATAGGTACCCGTCTCTATGATTTTAGTTGGTTTTATTTTAGTAAATATTTTGTTAATTTCTTTTGAAAATACGGATTCAGCATCGATTTGAGTTAAATTTTTCTCAACTGAATAATCTTCAGCTACTTTAATTCCTTTTCTTTTTGTAGTAATTGGATGTGCTTGTATGGGAGAGGAAAAAATATATTCACCAATTTTATTACAAAATGCATCCCAATTGTGATTCCTTTCAATAATATCTCTATTCTTTTTTTGAAGAATCTTTAGAGCTTCTTCATTTATATTTAAAGCATTATTAACTGTTAGGATATTATATTTTTCATTATCAAGTGATAATAATATAAATGAAGAATAGTAATACCCACATTGTGGTGTTGTAATAGGAATTAGACCAAAAGACATAGCTTCAAGTAAAGTAGTGGGTGAAGCATCACTTACAGACATATTTATAAAAAAATCACATGTATTAATAATGTCATCAACTACCCCTTTATCATTTAACTTAATACTACCAAGAAACTTAGTATTGGGACGATTATTTAGCATGGAAATATCTTCATTTGAATAATAACCGGCAATAACAACCTGACAATCAATTTTTAGTAGTAAATTAAATAATTCTTTAGTCCCCTTTTCTCTACCACTACGTCCAAAAACAAACAATCCTCTCTTGCCAACAGAATTAAAACTATTTTTTAATAGAGGAAATAAATTTGAATCAATGGCATTATCAATCCTAATAATTTTGTTTTTTAAATATCCAAATTCGGTCTTTTCAATATTATCTACCCAGTATGGACCACTAATTAAAAATACTTTATCTGCTTTTTCAGCTACGTCTTTAATATATCTGTTTATTTCAGGAATTCTTGTATGTAATGGCAACAATAAATATTTACTGCCTACATGTTTAGAAAATAATCTTTTAATTGCTGTATTTTCATCTGGATGAGGATGACCTATAATAATATCATTTTTCTTAACATCAATTGGAGTGTTTACATCTTCAAGGTCGTAATATCTAACAACCATTTTTTGTTCAAAAAAACGGTATAATTTATTTGTGATAGTATTCGGTGCTATTATAGCTTGATCATTTTTCGGATCTCCGGAATAAACAAAATGTATAATAGGGCTATCTACTTTTAGAGGTAGGGATTTTTGCTGAGTTTTAGAATTTACAATACTTTTACATTCGCCTATGAAATAATAATCTTTTCTATAAGGTTGCTCATAAAGTCCACTAAATGATTTTTCATAAATAGTTTTAAAGTTTTTACTTAAAAATTCATTAAGATATTTTTTAGTAAGTCGGATTGGATGTCCCGCATCGTATTGTTTTTCAACTATTTTTTTAACTGTTTCTTCAGAAAATGCCACATCTGTAAAAACAAAAAACCCTCCATCTTTAAGCATAGAAAGTAAACCCTCAAAAATTTTGGGAATATTAAAACAATGCTCAAGGACATTATTCATAACTACTAAATCATATTTATTTTCCGGCATAAATTCTTCAATTGTTGAATTAATGATTTGCACCTTATGCCCGGCAAGAACACCATTTTTATATGTACAATGTGGGTGTTGTAAATATTCTAAAATTAAAGGATCAAGTAGTGTAACACTTTTTACTGATTGCTGCAAAGGTAGAATAAGTCTTAAATTAGTAAATGGTCCACATCCTAACTCTATTACGTTTTCAAATTTGAAATTCTTAAGTGCTGCATAATTATTAAACCTTATTTTGTGTTCAAGATTTCTATCATCGCTACTTTCCAGGCTTCGTTCCATCCAAGTCTTTTTTTCATATTTCTGAGCTTTACTCCAACGGTTTTTGTCAACCGTTATAATTCCTTTATCAGTCAGATAATTCATATCATTATTATTATCCAACATATCGGTGGCGTTTTTTCCATAAAAGATTTCTATCTCGTCACTGACATAAACAGATTTAATTAATTCATTATTATTAGTATTACTCCTAACTAAGAAATCTTTTCTCTTAAACGCACTCCAGCCATTTCTTTCATTTTTATAGCATTTAACTTGCATCCAGTCAGGATGATTTAACAAATAATTATGATTAAGAGAATTCTTGTAAGTATTGATATCATCAAGGACTACAATATTTGTTTTATTAATAAATTCTTTTAATTCTTCTTTTGCGAAAAATTCTCCCGAATCAAAAAATACTAAATCAAATATTTCTTCTTGTATAATTTCATTTATAACTTTTTGTTCTCGCGATAACATATTAAGAATAGAAACACTAGATTCATACCAATTTTTAATTTCATTTTCTGAATAGTTTTCCAATAATACTTTGCCATAAGTTTTAATATCTGAGCTTACAGTTTCCCAACTCGGGATTGTTTTTACATTTATAAACGTACCCCAAATTGGCTCAACAAAGGAATATTCGGCAATATTAATTTTTAGTTTATTAAATGTTTTTTCTTGTGCTTCAATAGCATAAATCTTACTGTTTAGATTTAAATATTTTACACTTTCGGCTATTATTGTTGTCGAACCTAATCCAGTTGCCGCACCTATATCCAAAATAACTTTTGGATTGTAGGTATCTATTAATTCATATAAATATTTTCCTAGTTTTGATTCATTATTTATTTGTGGTTGAACAACGTAAAAAAGACTATAATAGTTTTCAATTCTCTTTATTATTTCTTTTACTTCTATATTATTAGGAAATCTTGCATTTAGTATCTTACAAATGTTTTCAGCTACTTCATACTTCTTCATCTTTTCGGCAGTAATTGCAAGGCATATCACATCATTAATGTTACTAAATGATGTACTGATAATTTCAACTATATATTTTTCAGCCGATTGCGTTTCGCCAGCACTTACATATAAATCCGCTAGGCTAATAATTGCATAATAATTATGTTTATCCATTTTAACTGCCTTTTCAAAGAAAAACTGCGATTCTATTTCTTTCCCTTGAATTAAATAAATCTCTCCAAGCTTAGAAAATGCTGTTGTATTATTTTCATTTTTATCTATCCATTTTGTACATATCTCTTCAGCCTCTTCAAATTTACCTGATTTAATTAGTTGGTCAATTGAAGAAATGAAATTATTACTCATTATAATAGCTCTGTAATGTTATCAAAAGAGTGCTTTTTGTTGACAGCTTCTATTTCTTTATAATCATTCAGTGCAGGCTGGTTTACATAAATTTTATTTCTCCTAATTTTTTCCTGAGCTATAGGATCAAGAATATTTGAAGCAAATCGGTATGCAACCTTCTTAGTAATTTTTTGTGACTCAATAAACATTTACTTTTCTGAAAAATGATTTTTAGGTTTTCTTAGGCTAAAACCATTCCAAAATTATTTATTAAATTTTTTAACTTTTTAAATTAAAAATGGGTTAAAATTGTAAGTTTGGTTAAAATTAGCCATAAAATCGGCTGGTGGGTTACAGTAATTTCAGGATCACTTGTGTTTCTTTTTGCAACTGCTGTTCTACTTCTTCTTTGTATTTTTTTTCCTGCGCCCTTTTTTCCGCTGTTAAGGATTCGATGTTTTTCTTAATACTTTCATTATTCTTTTTAAATCTATCATCACTTAATTCTTCACTTTCTTTTGCCTCCTTTCTACAATAATTAATAGAGTTTTCTTTTTTAGCTTTTATTTTATTAATCAATTGCAATAGTTTTTGCTTCTGGTTTGAACCTTCCAAAACAGTTATCCCTGCATAAATAGTAGCAAACACTAATCCTATTGAAAAAGCCATCACTCCCCATTTTAAACCGGAAACTAAGACAATAAAAAGAAAATCGCTGAACTTATTGTAATCAACCATAAAGTTATTTGAATAACCGGCACATCCCCCCATTAAAGAAATTGTGGTAGAAAGAATAATGTTATATGTCATTCCATTTTTGAATGAATAATTAGGATTAAACTTTTTAATTAAATGTATATTCTTAATTTTTTGTTCCACCGCTGCAATATTAATCTTTGCATTGTTTTCAATTTCGTCTATCTTATCCTGAAATTTCTGCTTCAATTTTGCGTTAAACTCTTCATGATTATGCACTATATGTATTAACTCTTCTTGTTTATTTTTAATCAACTTATCATAATGGTTTAACCTCGATTTTATTTCAAACTCATATTTGTCATTAATAGCTTTAATTATTAATTCCATCGTGTTGACAAATTTTTGATGAAGTTTATTTTGAGATCCAATAACCAAAATATTTTTATTATTGGAATATTTTTTTAAGAAATTTTCAATAAAGGTAATATTGTTTTTAATATTATCATCATAACAATCAATTATATTTAGATTTTTGAAATTATTTATGTTTTTATTAATTGTACTAATTTCAAACTCTGTTGAGCCTTGTAGATCAAAAAGAAAATCTGAAAAAAACTGGTAGGATTGAGAGACTTCGGAATAATAAAAAATATTAATAATTGTTGCATAACTGATAAAATAATCCAACATTTCAATGTCATTATTTTCTATTGCATATTCAATTCTTGTTATATCATAATTTGTAATATCTGTTAAAACTTCGATAGGAAACGGTTCTTTTTTTAATAAAAAAGCGCTATATGATTGAAAAAATCTAATATTAATTCCATTGGGTTTGATAGTTAGAGCATCAGAGAAACTATTATAAGCATTCTCTATATTATTTTGTCTTAGAAATACAAACCCCTTATAAAGGTTTATTAAATATCTTATTTCTTCTTTTACGTCATTATTGAGATTATTATTTTTTATAATTTCTAATGATTCATCAAGTAATGTAATGGATTTCTCGTAGTTAAATAGAGAACTATCGTATGCTAAAATCATAGAGTAATAAATAAGATGCAGAAAATTTTTTTTGTTTGATTTATTCTCAATAAAATTAATTGTAGATAATGCAAAGTATTTTTTCTCTTCGTCCGATTTTATTGTCAACCATTTTAAATAAAATTCTTTAACATTCTTATAAAAAGTCTGTCCTCCAATTTGAGAAAGCGTTTTTTTAATAGAATTTTCAATATACATTATTAATGGTGAGTTAAATGACCAGAATAATGGAGCACATTCATAAATAATAAATACTTCATTAAGTTCTTCCGGCAAAGAGAAGCTATAAAAAGTCCTGCTTGCTTCTAATAATTTAGAATAATCAGGCTTTTTCAAAACATCAATTTCAAAATATTCTTTTGCTAATCCCCTAAACTTTTGTCGAGCTAGGTCTGCTAATTCAAGATTATCATTATTTCCGTCTATTACCAGTTCTTTCAAATCCATATGCGTACTATTATTCTTCTATTTTAAGAATTCTGCTTTTTTAATAATTAAAAATATTAATTGAGTATAACAACTCCGTATTTATTATCGAAAAAAAAAGTTAATATTTTAATTTAATTGTGTGAAAATTAAATGTCTAAATATCAACAAAGAGGTTGGGTAAGGATAATTCTAAATTACCGGAAAGCAGTCTTTACCGGCTTAACTCTAAAAGTAATTGGAGGATGAGGTTACAAAACTAACCCATGTAAGTTTTATCCGTTGGTGTAAAGTATTCCTTTGTGGATTGCTTATGACAATGACATTGTTTGATTGTTACAGAATGTTTTCATTTTATTTTTGTCGCACTTACTAATTGAATTTTTTGAGGTTCATCTTTAATATTATTCTTCCGCTTCTATTTCTGTTTCACTTTTCCAAACATATTTTTTTAATGACATTTCTAAAGAGTCGAATTTAAGATGTTTCTATTAAGTTATTAAAAAAAATATTTTTTACATATTGACTTTAATAAAAAAATAATTTAGTTTTTTATGTTTCATTTATTTCAAACGTTTGAAAAGTACCAATGTCTATAAATAATAAAATAAAATTGGAAATAATTCAGAACTTCGGTTATGCTTATAAAGCATTCGGCTTATCAAAAATTATGGGGCATGTTATTGCGCTTTTAATCTTTTCACCCGAGCCTTTATCATTAGATGAAATCTGTGAAGAGCTTCACCGTAGTAAGGGGCCCATAAGTCAAATGATGAAACGTTTAAGAGATAAAAATCTTATTCGCCGTGTATGGCAGCCTGCGGGCAGAAAAGATTTTTATGAAATCCAGCCTGAAATTTTTGAAAACTCTTTCCGAAATAATTTTGAATTAGTAAAAAGTAATACCCGTCTTGCTACAAGTTTGAAAGATTCTGTGAAAAAAGAAAAAAGTAAATCTCTTAATAAGTTAACAGAAAGATTAACCGAGATGGAAGCATTTTACAAATTAATGGAAAAACATTTTGATAATTTTTTAACTGATTGGGCAAAGGAAAGAAAAAAATTATATAGCAAATAAAATTTTTTGCTATTAACGTTTTAAAAATTTCAAAAATAAAAAACACTAAACTTATGAAACGATTAGAAAATAAGATCGCGGTTATAACCGGCGGAGCTATGGGAATAGGAAATGCTACAGTTGAAAAATTTGTAAAGGAAGGAGCAATAGTAACAATTTGGGATGTAGATGACAAAAATGGTGAAGAATTTACCGGTCGGCTAAGATTAAATGGATTTAATATTTTCTTTAAAAAAGTAAATGTTGCAAACCATAAAGAAATAAATGAAGCTGCTAAAGAAGTTATTGAAAGATTTGGACGCATTGACATATTAATAAATAATGCAGGGATCACAAAAGATTCTACATTAAAAAAAATGACACAAGAACAGTGGCAGCAGGTAATTGATGTAAACTTAACCGGTGTATTTAACTGTACACAAGCTGTTGCTTCAATAATGTTGGAACAAGGGGCAGGCAAAATTATAAATGCAAGTTCTGTGGTTGGTTTATATGGAAATTTCGGGCAATCGAATTATGCAGCAACCAAATCCGGCATTATAGGAATGACGAAAGTTTGGGCACGTGAGCTTGGAAGAAAAGGAATAAATGTTAATGCCGTCGCTCCCGGTTTTATCGAAACGGAAATGGTAAAAAAAATGCCTCAAAATGTAGTGGATGTTATGAAAGAAAAAACACCCTTGGGAAGATTGGGTACTACCGACGACATAGCTAATGCTTATTTGTTTCTTGCAAGCGAAGAAGCAAATTATATAAATGGTGCCGTTTTAAGTGTAGACGGGGGAATGATACCCTGATTATATTCCAAATTCACATTATAAAATAATTAACTAATTTCTAATAAATTTAAGGAGAATAAATTATGGTACGAAAGTCGACTATTTTAGTCATCTTCTGCCTAATTCTTATTTCTACGGCATTTGGTGAACAAGGGGAAGGGGGATTAAAAGGAGTTGTTAAAGATGCAACAACAAATGAACCGTTAGTTGGGGCTAATATTGTTCTTATTGGAACTAATATTGGAGGAGCTACTGCTCTTAACGGTTCATTTAATATTACTAATATTCCTGAAGGTAACTATAAAATTAAGGTTACATTTATTGGTTATGCTACTTTTACTGAAGAAATTAATATCGCTGAGAATAAGACATTAACCATAGAGATTGCACTAAACGAAACTGTAATACTGGGTGACCAAATTGTAGTAACTGCTTCAAAACGTCCTGAAAAATTAACCGAAGCCCCTGCTACCATAGATGTAATAACTTCAAAGGATATTGAAAACTTACCTTCTTTCAACCCCGGTGAACTCCTTGCAAGACAAAAAGGTGTAGATTACATAAGAACAGGCGTTGTTGGAACGGGAATTAATATCAGGGGTTTTAACAGTGCCTTTAATGCTAAAAACCTTCAAATGAATGATAACAGATTAGCTACACTTATTGCTACGGGTTTACCACTTGGTGCATTCGGTACTATTATAAAAGAAGATGTACAAAGAGTTGAAATTATTTTAGGACCGGCAGCTGCACTGTATGGACCAAATGCTCATAACGGTTTGGTTAATACAATAACAAAAGATCCTCGCTATTCACAAGGAACAACTATTGCACTCAACGGAGGAAATCAAAGCGTATTCAGCGGAAGATTTCGTTATGCAAAGGTTTATAGCAAAAAATTTGCGTTGAAAATTACAGGCGAGTATACAAGAGGTATAGATTTTAATTATACTGATAGTGTTTATGCGGGAGCAAAAGTATATTCTGAATTTGATTTAAACAGAAAATTTGATGCACTTAAAGGTGGTTTATCTTTATATTTTACTCCTAAAAAAGGACACGATATAATAATTACTTACGGAGGTAGTAACAGCAATAATATTGGTGTTACTAATGCGGGAAGAAACCAGATAAAAGATTGGAAAATTAATATCCTCCAAGCCAGATATGTTTCCAAGCATGTATTTGCACAAATTTATCATACATGGAGTAACACTTCTAAAACATACGCTTTGAACCAGCGTACGCGAAACTATTACAGTTTTCTTAATGCAGGTTTCAGTCAACAAGTAGCGGCAAAAAGATCATTTAAAGAGTATTGGTTTGCTACTTCTCCAACAACAGGCATAGCATTAAACCGCGGTGCTGTTTTCAAAGATGCGTCCAGAAGATGGAATGGTGAAATACAAGTAAATGAAACATTCTCACAATTAAATATAATTGCCGGTTTTCAATGGCAAAAAGATATCGCTAATAGTGAACAAACCTATTTACTTGACGCAAACGGTCCAATAAAACTTAACCAATACGGCGGTTATGCACAGTTAGAGTTAAAGATTAAAAATACCGGTTGGAAATTAATGGCTGCAGCAAGAGCAGATGATCATGACCTTTATGGCTTTAACTTCGTCCCTAAAGCAGGTATTACTTACACAGGGAAAAACGGAACATTCCGTGTAACATACAGCAAAGGTATTGCAGCTCCGACAATATTAAATTTAAGTGCCAATATTTTTGGAGGTTTACTTCTTGGTAACGGGGAAGGTTTTACACTTAGTAACGGAACAAAAATTCCAAAATTAGAGGTTGAAACCATCAGCACCTTTGAAACAGGTTATAAAGGAATTATCGATAATAAACTTTACGTTGATGTTAACGCATATTACAATATATCAAAACATTTCTTAAGCCCGGTGATAAATATTGCTAATGCTGCAAAAGGAATTTTTGTAGTAAAACGGGGAAACAAATCAATACAGGATGTCATACCCGGAACACCGGCAATCGGGTCTCCATTTGTACTTACATATTTAAACTTTGGAAATGTAAATACTTATGGAATAGATATTGGCTTAAATTATTACATGAACGATAACGTTAATTTTGTCTTTAACTACTCTTATTTCAATTTTAATCTTGATAAAACCGACATGCAAAATGACGGTAACAGGGATGGTAAAGTAACCAAATTAGACCTCCCTATAAATTCACCTAAAAATAAATTTGGGTTTGGTGTAAATTTAAACTACGACAAGTTTTTTGGAACCATATTCGGACGTTGGATTCAAGCTTATGATTTCTTCTCAGGCATAAACGTAGCTGCGGCTACAAATAGAAACTTAATTGTCGGCGGATCTCCCGTTGTTGAAAATGCAAGGGTAGGAAGAACTTGGAACTATGGACCACTTGGTGATTTTATAAATTTCGATATCGGAGCCGGTTACAGGTTTAATAAAAACATGACTCTTTCTGCACAGGTAACCAACCTGTTTGATACAAGAGAAAGAGAGTTTGTAGGCTCTCCATTTATAACCAGGTTATTCTCTACAGAACTAAAGTTTAATTTTTAAAAATTAAATATTCTATTTGTAATTTGCCCTGTATTAATATTAATACAGGGTAAATTGATTTTTTATAATATCAAATAATGTGAAATAAATTATTTTATGAGAAAAGCAGTTATTTTGTCCACAGGTTCTTACGCACCGGAATTGGTGTTACCAAATTCCTATTTTGACAAATTATTAGGTGAGAATGTCAGCAACTGGCTCGAAGAAAATCTTAACATTTATGAAAGGCACTGGTGCAAAGAAAACGAATCAACAGCTGATCTTTGTCAACACGCTTCCGAAAAAGCATTACTCAATGCCGGTATCAATGCTAATGATATAGACCTGATAATTATTTCTACAGATACACCCGAATATATTTCTCCGTCAACTGCATCGGTTTTGCAGAATAGAATTGGAGCAACAAACGCAGGAACTTTTGACATAAATTCTGCCTGTGCCGGTTTTGTTACTGCTGTTGATATAGGCGCAAAATATATTATTGCAGACGATAAGTATAAATATATACTGGTTATCGGTGCGTATGCAATGAGTAAATATTTGGATAAAACCGATAAAAAAACCGTCAATTTATTTGCCGACGGTGCCGGTGCCGTTATTCTACAATCTAAAGAAAATACAACCCGTGGATTTCTTGACAGTGAATTGCACACAGAAGGACAATATCATAGTTGGATGGGTATTTATGCAGGCGGCACCCATAAACCAATAACAGAAGAAACCATTGCTAAAAAAGATAACCTCTTAAAGTTTGTAAGTAAATTTCCAAAAGAATTTAATGTAGACAAATGGTCTAAGACAATTGAAAATATTACCTCCCGTATTAATATAAAACCTACCGATATAGACCATTATTTTTTTACTCAAATTAATATAAATACAATACACCAAACTTTGGATGCGTTAGGAGTTCCTCGCGAAAAAGCTCACACAATTATGGATAGATATGCTTACACTGGCTCAGCCTGTATTCCGATGGCTATTGACGATGCTGTTAAACAAGGAAAACTTAAAGAAAACGATTTAATAGTTTTAATGGGATCCGGGGGCGGACTTGCTTTTGCAGGTGCCGTTTTAAGATGGTAAAATTACTTTCTTTTTAGCTCTTTATTATTTAATAAAAAAAGGTCGGTATCAATGGGAGGCGTTGTAAATCCCAATTTAGTAGTATTAGCTTGGGTAGCTATTTTATTATACATCTTCATTATTTTATTTTTTGTAATAAGAGGCGCTTTAAAAACTAAGAACATTTCAGACTATGCCGTCGGCAGCATGAATTTTTCACCTGTTGCCGTTGGTTTGGCTTTAGCTGCTTCAATTACAAGTGCAGCCACATTTATTATAAACCCCGGTTTTGTAGCTTTATACGGTTTAAGCGCATTTCTCTCCTTCGGGGTTTTTCTTCCTCTCTCTGCACTAATTTCTTTGGCAATACTTTCCAAGGGTTTTAGAAAATACGGCGCACAAATAAAGGCTTTAACTTTAGCAGAATGGATAGGCAAAAAGTATAACAGCCCCGGTTTAACATTATTTTTTGGTTTTCTTTCATTGTTGTTAATCACATTTATTGTGCTGATTTCCGTTGGCTTAACAAAAATAATTTCCAAGTCACTTAACGTTGCAGAAATTAATGTACTCATCGGTATTGTTGTTTTCGTATTTGGGTATATGATGTTCGGCGGTGCAAACTCGATGGTTTATACAAATACGATACAAGCTATATTAATGATAATAGTTGCTTTTATATTACTCGGGTCAGGTTACGAGCATTTCAGTAAAGGCGTTTATGGTTTTATAAATAGCCTTAATGCAATAGACCCTAAGTTAACTCAATTAACAAATGGAAGCAGTTTTTTATTTAGAGATCTATTCGAACTAATAGTTGTTCCTATTATAATAGGAGTTGCTATTATTTGCCAGCCGCATATTCTTACAAAATCTTTATTGCTAAAAACAAATAAGGATGTTAATAAATATCTATTGGTGGGTATAGTAACTGAAGCACTTTTCTTCCTGGTTATCTTTGCAGGTTTTTATGCCCGTCTTACATTTCCCGATTTGAGTTATAACGGGGCACCGTTAAAAATGGACGGAATTTTATCGGCTTATGTAGTACAAAAATTTTCGGTTTATATAGCTATTTTAGTTGTGATGGGTTTAATTTCAGCGGGTTTATCTACACTTGAAGGTTTGATACAGGCTTTAGCATCTACTATAACTTTGGATATTATCCAGCCCCTATTTAAAAACCACCTGCCGTCAGAACAAAAGAAAAAGGAAAAAGCGGGAATTATTATAAATAGAATAACAATTTTATCCTTGGCTGTTATTTCAGTTTATTTAAGTTACGGACAGTTAGTTCATCCAAAATTAAGCGTTGGTATTTTTGCTCAAAACGGCGTTTATGCATATTTTGCCGCTGCATTTGTACCCATTCTGTTTGGTATTTATTTCAAAAATATTAATAAAATAATTCCTATTATTGCTTCGGTTACAGCCATCGTAGTACATTTTACTATGTATTACGGAAAGCTTCCTATTCCATTCAGCAAAGCAACCGGCGAGAACCCGGGAGTTGCTGCTGCTACGGCAATTATATTATCACTTTTATTGGGGTTATTATTAAAATTTATTTATGAGCGTAAAAATTATGATTATGCAGAATGAATTTGACTGGATACAAAAATGGGCAATTTACACTCCGGGCAAATTAATATTTCGTGACCATAAATCGAACAGAAATTGGACTTATTCCGAATTTAATCTGAGAGTTACCGCACTTGCCAATTATCTTTCACTTGAATTTAAATTAAAAAAAGGAGAACGTTTAGCATTCTATTCTTTAAACAGGGTCGAGCACGTTTTCTTTTTCTTTGCTTGTGTAAAAATCGGGGTAATATTTGTGCCTTTAAACTTCCGGCTAACACCAAATGAATTAGATTATCTTATTAAAGATTCCAATCCTTCACTGCTTGTTTATGAAAAACCATTTGAAGAAAATATAAATAAATTAAACTCGATTAATAAAGCTCTTAAGTTATCAGAATTAAACAACTTTTCCGACTTAATTTTCAGTAAAATAAATTCCACAACTTTGAATAAAAATGTGATTTTAAATGCAGAAGATGTTGTTTTAATATTATACACATCCGGAACAACCGGGGTACGTAAAGGGGTGATGATAAATCACCGTATGTTGTTCTGGAATTCTATTAATACCGAATTAAGATTAAATATTAATTCGGATGACCACACACAGAACTTTGCACCTTTTTTTCATACGGGAGCTTGGAATGTATTATTAACTCCGTTTGTTCATCATGGTGCATCTCTTACTTTGCTGCCTAAATTTGATGCGGATTTAATTCTCAGGTTATTTGAAGAAGAAAAAACAACTATATTTTTTGGCGTGCCTACAATGCTACAAATGATGTCGGAATCACCTTTATTTGATAAGGTAGATATTTCTTCTATCAGGTATGCTGTTGTTGGCGGAGCTCCAATGCCAATTCCATTAATAAATAAATGGCATAAAAAAGGTGTCGCCATTCGTCAAGGATATGGGTTAACGGAAGTAGGACCGAATTGTTTTTCTTTACACCAAGACGACGCAAAAAGAAAAATCGGTTCTATAGGATTTCCAAATTTTTATATCAACGCAAAAGTGACCGGTGAAAACAATATCCCTTGCGCAAATAACGAAGTAGGTGAACTGTGTTTGAAATCTCCCGTGGTTACTCCGGGCTACTGGAACAAACCTGCAGAAACTGCAAATTCTATAAAAGACGGTTGGTTCCATACAGGCGATATGGTGCTAAGGGATGATGAAGGCTATTTTTATGTTATCGACAGAAAGAAAAATATGTTCATCTCAGGCGGAGAAAATGTTTATCCCGCAGAAATTGAAAAAATTATTTTATCTAATGAATGCGTGGAAGATTGTGCCGTAATTGGAGTTGAAGATTCAAAATGGGGTGAAGTAGGAAAAGCTTTTATTGTTGCAAAGAAGAATTGTAAATTGGAAAAAGAGGAAATAATTAAATTCTGTTCGGATAAATTAGCAAAATATAAAATCCCTAAATACGTACAATTTATTGAAGTTCTACCGAGAAATGAAGCCGGCAAGATTGAAAGGAAAAAACTGAAAGATTTGATATAAGTCCTTTAAATAAAAACCGGATATAATAAAAATTTATTTTACAAAGAAGATGAAAAGAAAAAGAATATTAACATTTAGTTTATTCTTAGTGATG
>DRJC01000189.1 GCA_011052365.1 Ignavibacteria bacterium | reverse complement strand
AAATGAAAGATGTATGAATAATATAGATATGAATGATGTTGCTGATTATATTAAAAGATTAAAAATCAATTTTTCTTAAAACGGTTAATAATATGAATTTCAAATTAAGGTTATCATATTTAGTTTTTTATCTTGCCTTTTTGTTTGTGAATAATAATTTTGCTCAAACAATGCCCGACTCTTTTAGGGTAATTAAAAACAATTCTTTTAAAGTAGGTGAAAAACTTACATTTAAAATTAAATATGGATTTGTAACTGCCGGTATTTCAGTTATGCAGATCAAAGATGAAAAAATTATATCCGGGCGGAAAGTTAATCACGTTGTTTTTGAAGTTAATTCAGTACCCAGTTTTGATTGGATTTATAAAGTTAGGGACAGGTACGAAACATTCATAGATGTTGAAGGAGTTTTTCCTTGGAGATTTGAACAGCATATTAGAGAGGGTGGATATAAAAGAGATTATTCAGCTTACTTTGACCAAAGAAATGATAAAGCTTATACAAGCGAAGGGGTTTTCGATATTCCGAAATATGTGAATGATATTATTTCGGCTCTTTATCTTTCCAGAACTTTTGACTATTCAAAGTTAAAAGTTAATGATGAATTTCACCTTAAAAATTTTCACAAAGGCAAAACATATGATCTTGATTTAGTATACAGAGGAAAAGAAGAAATTAATGTACCTGCAGGTAAATTTAAATCTATACTGGTAGAACCTATAGTAAAAGCAGGTGGTTTGTTCAAAAGTGAGGGAAGTATTTATGTCTGGCTTTCTGATGATGAGTTGAAAGTACCAATAAAAGTAAAATCAAAAATAGTTGTCGGTTCTATTGATGCTGTGCTTTCGGACTATACCGGATTAGCAGGTGAATTTAAAGCAAAGATTTCTAAATAGTCATTTCAAAGAAATAACTTTATAAAATAACTATAGGAATTCCATCCCAATTTTTATATTTTCTTTATATGGAAAAAAATAATCGAGAAGAGAACAAATTAGAACAAAACCAAAATAACAAAGAAAGAAAACGTATAAGCATAAATGGTTTTGAAGCACAAATTTCACCTATTACCGCTGCTTTTATTGGTTTGATAGGAGTGTTCTTTCTTTATCAGTTTGTCGGTGGTTTGTTTACGTTAATAATTTTTGGGTTTGATTTAAATAACGCACCTGTGAACGGGCTGCGTATTATGACAATGATAAGCCAGTTGTTCTTTATTTTACTTCCTGCAATATTATTCAGCAAATGGTTTTATAATGATACAAAGAAAATTTTAAAGCTAAAAATTCCTAACTACAAAGAAATAGTATTGTTTTTAATAGGCATATTTGTTCTTACACCGCTACTTCAAAACTATGTGTCAATTCAAAACCATTTTATCGAAAAAATGGCTGAGATATCTCCATTTATAAATTCAATCAAATCGTTATTGGATTCTTTGAACAGTCTTGTCGAAAAGTCTTACAAAAATTTGCTTTCAGCTAAAACAATATATGATGCGGTATTTGTAATTTTTGTGGTTTCAATTGTTCCTGCTGTTTCTGAGGAAATAATGTTCAGGGGTTTTATTCAGGGTAGTTTTGAACTAAAATTAAGAGCAAGATGGGCTATTATAATAACCGCAGTGTTTTTTGGATTTTATCATTTTAACCCGTATGGATTAGTTCCATTAATTATACTCGGACTTTATTTTAGTTTTGCAGCTTATATGAGCCGCTCAATTGTTGTTCCGATGATACTTCATTTTACAAACAATTTTATTGCTATAATAATGTACTTTATAATTGGAGATAAAGATTTGATTGATCCGTCAGCAAGTGGAGTTTTAGATATAAGAATGTCTTTTTTCCTTCTGATTTTATTTGCTGTAATTTTTATAGGAATTGTTTATCTTATCTTTGGTTATTATAGAAAGAAAAAAATGGAGTTTATATAATGTTAATCTGTCCTATTTGTAAATATGAATATGTAAAAGGTATAACAATTTGCCCCGATTGCGGGGAACGTATAGTTGATGATTCTTCTCTTGTTCACCCAAAAGATTTAGAGGAAAAAGATTGGCTGGTAATTTATACTTCTGTTCATGAATATGAATTGCAGATGCTTAAAGATAATTTAATGAGCGCTGGAATAGATTCTATAATTCTTTCTCATAGAGATAGAAATTTTCCGGTACCAGGTGATCTATCTTTTATTAGTCTTTTAGTAAAAAAAGAACAATCTGAAGAAGCCGCTAAGTTTATAAATGAAGTTTTAAAAAGTTGAAATATTAATTTTATATAAATGTCTGTAAATAATACCTTCCTACGTATTTTAGTTTCAGCTATCACTATTCCACTAATTATATTTATAAGCTATTCCGGTGGTGTTCTGTTTTTTGTTTTTGTTATGTTTATATCTCTCCTTTCTTATTACGAGTTTACAACTTTTATAAAAAAGATTGATATAAGTGCAAATTTTTGGGTTGGTTTTGGTGGTGCTTTATTTGTGTTACTTAACAATAAATATCATTATTTAGATACCTACACATTTGTGCTGTTATTAATATTAGTGCTTTTTTTCTTTGAGCTTTTTAGAAAACAAGGAGCTACTATTGCTAATATCGGGTCTACATTAATAGGTGTTTTTTACATAGGTTTTTTTGCAAGCACAATAATCGGCATAAGGGAAATATATCCCCATATTGGCAACCTCTATGAAAGAGGAGGTTATATTATTATTTCTATTTTTGTAACTATTTGGGTTTGTGATTCGGCAGCATTTTTCGGAGGTACGGCACTCGGTAAACATAAATTATTCCCGAGGGTTAGTCCTAAAAAAAGTTGGGAGGGAGCTGTTTTTGGATTCTTGTTCGCTATAGGAACTATGGCTCTTGCCAAAGTAATTGTATTAGCTTTTTTAAGCTGGACAACAATTATTGTTATTGGATTTATAATAGGTGTTTTCGGTCAAATCGGTGATTTAATCGAATCATTATTAAAAAGATCTGCTAATGTAAAAGACTCATCACACCTGATTCCGGGACACGGCGGAATATTTGATAGATTTGATTCACTCCTATTCTCCGCTCCAATAATTCTTTTATATCTTACATACTTTAGTAAATAATAATTTTTTAAAAATTGTGAAAAACAAAAAAAACGTAAATATTATTACGCTTGGTTGTTCAAAAAATACCGTTGATTCCGAAAGGTTAATGAGACAACTTAAATTAAATGATTTTAATTTAATTGACGACCCCAACAAAGCTGAAACCGTAATAATTAATACTTGTGGTTTTATTGAAGCTGCAAAAGAAGAATCGGTAAATACTATTTTACGTGCTGTTGAACAAAAGAAAAAAGGGAAAATAAAAAAAGTAATTGTTGCCGGATGTCTATCTGAAAGATACGCCAAGGAATTAAAAAATGAAATTCCTGAAGTTGATGCGTTTTTTGGCACAGAAAAATATGAAGGTATATTAAATGAGCTTGGTGGAAAATTAAAAAGAGAACTTTTAGGTGAGAGAACTTTATCAGGCCCGGCGCATACAGCATATTTGAAAATATCGGAAGGTTGTGATCATCCATGTTCTTTTTGCGCAATTCCGCTTATGCGGGGTTTGCATAAATCAAAGCCCATTGAAGAACTTGTGAAAGAAGCAGAATTTCTATCAAGAAACAACACAAAAGAATTAATACTTATTGCACAAGACACAACTGATTATGGAAAAGATATCTACGGTGAAAGGTGTCTGCACAAACTTCTTAAAGAACTAAGCAACATTGAAGGAATTGAATGGATTAGGTTAATGTATGCGTATCCTTCACATTTCCCTAAAAAAGTAATAAACGAAATTGCACAAAACAAAAAGGTTTGTAACTACGTAGATATACCGCTTCAGCATATTTCGGATAGTGTGCTTAAATCAATGAGAAGGGGTGTTACAAGTCAGGGAATAAAAAAACTGGTAGAGGAATTTAGGACAAAAATTCCCAACGTTGTTTTACGAACGACTTTTATTGTTGGTTATCCCAATGAAACCAAAGACTGTTTTAAGTTGTTATGTAATTATGTTGAAGAAACAAAGTTTGATAGGATAGGAGTTTTTACATTTTCGGTAGAAGAAAACACAACAAGTTTTATACTTGGGGATCCAATACCGGGAAAAGTAAAAGAAGAAAGAAAAAATATTTTAATGGAAATTCAGAAGAATATTTCTTATGATAAGAATAATAAATTGATCGGTAAGTATTTAAATGTGTTGATAGAACGAAAAGAAGGAGAATATTATATAGGACGTTCATACAGGGATGCCCCTGAAGTGGACGGTGAAATATTACTACCTGTTGAAAATACGGATATAATATTCGGAAATTTTTATAACGTAAAAATTTATGATTGTAATGAATATGATTTGTTCGGAAAAATCAGAAAATAATCGGAGGGAATATGAATATTAAATTTAAATATCTGTTTACGGTTGTAATGTTTTTTACTTCCATAATTGTCGGGCAAAATCAAAACCCTCCGACTAAAATAAATATTGGTACAAAAAACACTTTCTTCCAAGATATATTAAATTTCAAATCAGATAAGAAAGGACAAACAAAAGTAGAAGTTTTTATTCAGGTTCCTTATAACTTAATTCAGTTTGTAAAAGCCGGTGACGGGTTTCGCGGAAGATATTCAATTACCGTAACTTTTCTTGATGAAAAAGGAGAAAAGTTATTTTCGGAAAAAATTTGGAAAGAAAAGATATTTGTAAAAGATTTTAAAACCACTTCTTCTAAAAAGATTTCAAACATAAGCCTACGTACTTTCTTCTTACAACCGGCAGTGTATTTAGTAAGAACTTTAATTGAAGATAAGGAAACAAAAAATGAATTTGTTAAAACAATAAAATTTAAAGTGCAGGATTTATCACAGGACGTTTCCATTAGTAGTATTTTGTTTTTAGCAAAAAGAAACATAAAAAGCAGCAATAGAAAAATAGTGCCTAATATTTCAAGGAATGTTGCAAATCAAGCAAACGGTATTCCAATCTTTTACGAACTTTATTCGAATAAAAAAATATATGCAGTTGCCAATTATACTATATCCGATAATAAGCACAATGTTATATATAATGAATCAGTGGCTGTAAAAATTGATTCAGGTAAAAACAATATCTTTTATAATGCAAAAGACTCATCAATAAATTTAGGAACATATCAATTTAAAGTCGTTATTAAAAATACCGATAACAACATATTGGCTGAGGCAAAAAAGATGTTCTTTTCAAAATGGGTGGGTGCTCCTTCTAATATTACAGACTTGGAAACTGCGATTGAACAATTAGAATATATAGCTACGAGCGACCAGATAAATTATATTGAAGAGGCAAAAACTAAAGAAGAAAAAATAAGAAGATACAGAAAATTTTGGAAATCGAAAGATCCTAATCCTGCAACAGAAGAAAACGTAGTATTTAACGAATACTATAGAAGAATTAATCTGGCAAACAAAAATTTTTCTTATTATAGTAGGCCCGGTTGGAAAACAGACAGAGGAATGGTCTTTATTGTTTTAGGTCCCCCTAATAGCATTACCGCACATCCTTTTGATAGTTATTCTAAACCTTTTGTTGTGTGGGAGTATTATACTTTAAACCGGAGCTTCAAGTTTGTTGATATAACAGGTTTCGGTGATTATAAATTAGCAAACCCGTTAGATTTTGACTATTTCAGATACAGATGATACTTTCCGTCACAATCAATCCTTTGTTGGAACGCAGGTTCTTTTTTAACGGCATTAATATAAATGGTGGTAATAGAGCTACACATCAAGAACTGAGAGCAGGCGGAAAGGGAATCAATATAAACCGTCAGTTAAATAATCTGAATATAAATAACCATTCGTTTGTTTTTATAGGGGGTAAAAACGGTAAATTGTTAAGAGAAGTCCTTCGTCAAGAAAAAATTGAATTTACTGCCTTTCCTACAAAATCAGAAACCCGGGACGGTGTTGTTATTGTTGATGAAAAGAGCAACAAGGTTACTTCATACTTCGGAATAAACTCACAGATTACAACGGAAGAAGCAGAAGCATTTAAATTTAAATTGGAAAAAATGATAATGAATTGCGAGATTGTTGTTTTTTCCGGTAGTTCACCCTGCACTCAAGCCGATTCAATTTTTCCATTCGGTATTGAAACGGCTAATAAGTATAATAAAATATCTGTTTGTGATACTTACGGTCGGCATCTTAAAAAATGTATTGAGAAATCTCCGACTATAGTGCACAACAACATAACCGAGGTTGAGAAAACTTTTAACATTTCTCTTAAAGATGAAAAAAGTAAATTGGAATATCTTGATTCTCTTTATAAAAAAAATAATATCAAACAAGTGTACCTAACGGATGATGAGAACCCTTTCTATATTTCAAATTTTGATTACCACTTTAAAATAATTCCTCCAAAAATAAAAAAAGTTGATTCACTTGGCAGCGGCGATAGTTTTACAGCAGGAATTATTTATGCTTGGCATAATAAATTAACCTTTGAAGAAGGATTAAAAATTGCTTCAGCTTTGGGAGCCGTTAATGCAAAACGAACAGATACATCAAACGTAAATTTTGATGAAGCCCAAGAACTAATTGATAATATTGTTGTAAATTCGGTTGGTAAAAAAATAATTAAACTTGATGTTACGCCCACTTAAAATTTTATTATCTCTTCATCTTTTATTCAGTACTTTTTTATATTCTCAAACTATTGGAACAATAAATCTAAATGGGAATAAAGCCTTTAATAAAAGTGAATACTTTGAATGGATAAATATCTTCCCCGGTCAAAAGATGTTTGACGGGATAAAAGATACACTTAAAAAAAGAATCTCATTTAATTTAAATCAAAGAGGATATTTCAACTATAGATTTGATGTTATAAATTTTGATTCAGCTAAAGCAAAAAACAAGGTTGATATCACCATCAACATTAACGAAGGAGTACCGACATATTTTAATAATGTAAATATTAAGAATGTTTCCAAAGCCGATTCAAATTATGTTATTTCCGCATTCAATAATTTATCCGGGGAGATATTCAATAAATTTGATTTGGAAAACACCATCTCCGATGTCTTAACCTATTATGAAAATAACGGGAATCCATTTACAGTTGTAAAAATAGAATATTTTGATTTTTATAAAGACACCTCAAACGGGAAAAATCTTGCCGATATAAACCTTAAAATTGATGCGAAGAAAAAAAGCAGGATTGTTAAAATTGTAATACATGGCAACAAGAAAACCAAGGACTACGTTTTAATTAGAGAATTGAGGATTGCGCCCGGACAAGAATACTCACAGCAAAATATAAATACATTACCTGAAAGATTAAATAAATTGGGTTTCTTTAAGCCCGTTAAAAAACCCGAATATTATATTGATTCAAAAGGAGAAGGTGTACTGTCTTTTAACGTAAAAGAAATACAAACAAATAATTTTGACGGAATAATAGGTTACGTACCCGGGGGAAGAAATAACGAAAGCGGATACGTTACAGGATTAGTAAATATTAACTTAAGAAATCTCTTCGGTACCGGCAGAGCCGCATCAATAAAATGGCAAAGGTTAAACCGTTCATCTCAATTGCTTGATTTAAATTATTTGGAACCCTGGCTGCTTGGAATGCCTATAAATTTATCTACAAGAATATTTCAGCGTAAGCAGGACTCATCCTACGTGCAGAGAACATTCGATATATCACTGCAATATTTAGCAACGGATGTTTTATCCGCAGGAGTTACCGTGTCGTTTGAATCCGTGATACCTACGGATAATGGAAATTCGAGGTTTACTGTTTTTAATTCAACAATTGTTAACACGGGGTTAAATATAAAATTAGATACACGCAATGATTTATATTCACCCACCAAAGGCATCTTATTTATCAATTCATATTCTTTCAGAAGAAAAACCATCAATGGTCCCTCTAAGTTTATTGCACCGGTAACAGCAACAAATATAAATCTCCAAAAATTAGAGCTTTCCTTTGATGCTTACTTTTCTTTTGTTAACAGGCAGGTACTTGCCGTAAAACTTCACGGCGGTGAATTACGCGGACCCTTTTTTGAGGCAAGTGACTTATTTAGAATGGGCGGCTTTAATTCTTTAAGAGGATATAAAGAAGATCAATTTCTTGGCTCAAGAATTATTTGGGGAAATTTGGAATATAGATTTCTTCTTACCGACCGCACTTACTTCTTCCTTTTTTTCGATAATGGATATTTCCTTCGCAAAGGAGATGCAGACAGAAACATTCCCAAAATAGAAGGAGATAAAACCGGTTATGGTTTAGGAATAAATCTTGAAACAAGCCTGGGAATTCTTAGTGTTAGCTTCGCAATGGGAGAGGGAAATTCATTCTCCGAAGGAAAAATACACTTCGGAATAGTAAATAGATTTTAGTAAATTCAGAAAACAGAATTTGTTATTGTTACCGACCATTCGGCGACAATATTATCTTAAAAATACTCGGCCATTGAACGGTCAGTGGCAACAATTTATACAACTTGTGATGATTACTGATAAAATGCATTGTCGGGTTAAATAGTGGTTATGCAAAAACACTATTTAGAGTGTATATAAAATGATATTAATAATTTTTTCAACACTAACGTATTTTGTGTTAGCTGTTTTAGCAATAATATTAGGAGGAATTAATTTAAACTCAAAAAATGGTAAAATCATATTCTTGTTATTTCTGATAATAAGCTTTATTTATGGTGGTGTTATAATTTATGAGAAAAATCAAGCTAGTTTGCAAGAACAAAAATTAGAAGTTCAATTAAATGAAGCAAAAATAAAAATTGTTGAAGAACAAAGAAACACTTACAAAAAAGTTGCCTATTTATCTTTAGCCATTCTTGATTTAATAAAATCACCTGTATATGAAAAATATCCGAATTTTAGACTTGGTTTAATGTGGTATTGGCTTCAGTCCAATGTTCAAGCTGAATTTCATTTTAAAAAATCCTTAGAATTATATCCAAATAATATTCCTACAAAATTTAATTTAATGGTGGTTTACGCCTTAAATAAAAAATATAATTTAGCTCTTCAAATACTAGAAAGTATACCATATAATAATAAATTAGTTACAAACTATAGAGAAATATTAAAAGTATGGGATACTGGTTTAAAGAATGCAATTAAAACTGGTTATTTAAATATAAAAGGTATTAATAATTGGCATTTATTTAGATTACCATACATTAAATAAATTTGCATATAACGTTATAAAGGATTCATTTCGAAGCCTGCCGGCAGGTTTGCTATACACCTGTTAGAAAATAATTTTTAGTAAATTCAAAAAATAGTGTTTATAATTAGATGTTTACATTAACATTGGTGTTACCGACCATTCGGTGACACGGTTTTTTCGCATAAATGCCTACTTACCGGTAACAATGCTGTCAACTTAGTGGAAACTTACATTTAAAATTGAGACAACACCACGATTTATCGTGGTGTTAGCAATAACGGCGATAAAACTAAATCTGCTTCAGCAGATTTCAAGGCTTTTAAAACTGCTAAAGCAGTTAGATATTGCTTGACTTTCTAGTGATCACCAGGCTAAAGCCTGGTGCTGTCTTAAGTTGACAGCATTGCTTTATAAGAGAGGGATTTTTCCGATGGAATGCCTACGGCAAGGGTGAGTTTATCATTTTTAACACAACCTCTTTAAGTGACGGTCTAATTTTTTTTTTGCCACTGAATGCCCGTCTACAGTTTTGCGAGGTTGGTGACAGCAGTTTAAGTTAGTTTACAAAACCTCCAAGGTTTCCAAGTATTAAAAGAAAAACAAAAATATTTTTATAAATAATTAGCATTGTAACCTTGGAGGTTACATTCATATTTTTAAAAATTTGTGAAGCTAATCACATTTCCCACTCGACATATAAATAGATGTTGTAACTTATAATGTTATAACATATATTTACCCAACAAACATATTTTAATTAGAAATAATAGAGGTACAAAATGAAAAAAATAAAGTTTATTATCCTATTTGCATTAGCATTATTAACAGGTAATTCATTAGCTCAAACAACAACCTGGAATATTGATCCTGTTCACAGCAAAATAGGATTCAGCGTTCGGCATCTGATCATATCCGAAGTAGAAGGCAGGTTTAACAGCTTTAAAGGAAGCGTTACAACCGATAAAAAAGATTTCAGCGGTGGTAAAATTGAATTTTCAGCAAAAACAAACAGTGTTTTTACAGATAACACCCGTCGCGATAATGATTTAAAATCGGCAAACTTTTTTAATGCAAAAAAATACCCTGAAATTTCTTTCAAAAGTACATCGTTTGAAAAAATAGAAGGTAATAAATACAAGTTAAAGGGCGACTTTACAATTAAAGGAATTACTAAGCCTATTGTGTTAAATGTAACCTATGGCGGTAAAATAAAAGACCCTTGGGGAAATATGAGAGCAGGTTTTAAGATTACGGGAAAGATTAACAGGTTTGACTACAATTTAAAGTGGAATAAATTACTGGAAGCCGGCGGAGCAGTAGTCGGTAAAGAAGTAAAAATTGCTATCAATATTGAAGTAGTTAAACAAAAGTAAACCGGGTTAAAATATAAATTAAAAAGGTGATGAAAATGTTAAATGAATTAATAGAAAAAAGATACAGCCCCTATTCGTTTTCGGATAGGCAAATTGAAAAAGGAACGATTTATAACTTGTTTGATACTGCAAGATTTTCTCCGTCTGCTTATAACGAACAACCGTGGAGATTTATAATTGCCTCTAAATCTAACGAAGAAATTTATAACAATATATTGGAAACGTTGGTTGATGCCAACAAGGAGTGGGCTAAGCAGGCTTCTTCTTTGATATTAACTATTGCTCAGAATAATTTTTCAAAAAACGGGAAAAAGAATTATCACGCTGAATATGATCTCGGGCAGTCGGTTGCATATCTAACTCTAAAAGCAACGGAGCTTGATATTTTTGTTCATCAAATGTCGGGATTTTCAAGGGATAAAGCCATCGAATTATTTAATATTCCCGAAGGTTATACCCCCGTTAGTGTTATCGCTCTCGGTTATAAAAATATAGATGACCAAAAGCCTGAAAAAGGAAGAAAAGAAATTAGTGAATTTGTTTTTGAAAATTCATTCTAAAATATAATTAAGGATTGATGAAAATGAAACATATAATACTTTTATTGGTAGTAATTACCTCAATAAGTGCCTGCCAAATAAAAAATTCAGACAAAAAAATTATTAATGAAAACAAAGGAAAAATGGAAATGAATGAAAAAAACGAAATAAAAAGCATGCTATTAATTTATAGAGATGCATTAAATGCTTCAGATGTAATTAAGGTGTTAACACTTTACACCGAAGATGGAATATTTATGCCATCGGGAGCACCAACAGCAATAGGTAAAAAACAATTAAAAGAATCGTATGAGTTCGTGTTCAGTAATATTAAATTGAACATTGAGTTTTATATTGATGAAATAATTGTAAACGGAGAATATGCTTTTGCTAGAACAACTTCAAAAGGAACAACTTTGATTAAAGCCACAGGAAAAACTGTTCCAGAAGAAAACAGAGAGTTATTTGTTCTTAAAAAAGAAAATGATTCCTGGAAGATTGATAGATATATGTTCAACAAGATGAAGTAAGCAAAATATGAATGCTGCAGTAACCACAAAACCAGGCGGTCCAGAAGTTATTGAATTTATGGAGAAATCGACTCCATCAGCTAAAAAGGGATACGTTTTAATTAAAATTAAAGCTTTCGGACTCAATCGTTCTGAAATATTTACTCGGCAGGGAGATTCTCCAAATGTAAGGTTTCCAAGAGTACAGGGAATTGAATGTGTCGGCATAGTTATAGAAGACACCTCAGGGGAATATAAAAAGGGACAACAGGTAGCTGCTATAATGGGTGGCATGGGTAGAGACTTTGATGGAAGTTATGCAGAATATACACTTGTACCTAAAAAGATAGTTTTCCCTTTTCACAGCGCGTTGCCATGGGCAACTTTAGGAGCCATCCCTGAAATGTTTCAAACAGTGTCCGGTTCTTTAAGGCAGGCTTTGGAAGTAAGAAAAAATGAGATCTTATTGATTCGTGGAGGCACTTCATCCATTGGCATGTTAGCTTGTCAACTGGCAAAACACTTAGGCTTAGAAGTTATTTCAACCACCAGAAAATGCGAAAAAGCGGAATCCTTAAAAGAGAATGGTGCAGACTTTGTTATTATTGATAATGGAAATATCAAAGAGAAGGTGAAAAAGCTGTTTCCAAATGGCATCGATAAGGTACTTGAACTTATTGGTACACGAACCCTAAAAGATTCATTAAAATGTATAAAACCCGGAGGAATGGTTTGTATCACAGGAATTTTAGGAGGTGAGTGGACGATGAAAAAATTCACACCACAGGGCGATATCCCTTCTCTCGGAAGATTAACAGTTTACATGGGTGAAGCCTGGAATCTTCAAAAAGAATCACTTCAAGAATTTATTGATGATGTTGAGCGTGAAAATATCAGGATTACCATTGATAGAGTCTTTAAGTTAGATGAAATAGTTGAGGCTCATAAGTACATGGAAAGCAATCAGGCTATAGGAAAAATTGTGGTTGAAATCTAATGAAGAAACTTATAACAAAATATTGGAAACATTGGTGGATGCCAACAAAGAGTGGGCAAAACAGGCTTCTGCTTTGATATTAACTATTGCTCAAAATGAATAAGGATTGATGAAAATGAAAACTGAACTTTATAAAAGCGGTGATAGAGGTTCGACAAAATTAGATTGGTTAGACAGCAAACACAGCTTCAGCTTTGGTGAATATTATAATCACAATAACATACATTTTGGTGCTCTGCGTGTGCTCAATGATGATATTGTTGAACCCGGTAAGGGTTTCGGGACTCATCCACATAACAACATGGAAATCATCTCAATTGTTTTGGAGGGAGCGTTGGAACATAAAGATAGCATGGGATCAATTCAGGTAATTAAAAAAGATGATGTGCAAGTGATGTCTGCCGGTACGGGTGTTTTGCATTCCGAGTATAATCATTCAAGTGAAGAAATAGTAAATTTTTTACAGATCTGGATTATTACGGCTAAAGAAAATATTAAACCGAGATATGATCAAAAATCTTTTCCATTAAATGAAAGAGTTAATCAATTAAAAGTTGTTGTTGACGGGAACCAAGAATCAGGTGTGTTAACAATTGGTCAAGATGCAAAAGTAATCCTGGGTAATCTTGGTGAAGATAAATCAATCGATTATTCAATAAAGAAAAACAACGGAATTTATGTTTTTGTTTT